>JACPWV010000198.1 GCA_016196905.1 Chloroflexota bacterium
CACTGGCTCATCTGGATCCCTTGGGAACGCTGATGCTTCTAGTGGCTCGCTTCGGCTGGGGCAAACCCGTGCCCTTCAATCCCTACAACCTGCGCAATGGTCCCCAGGCGGGGATGGCCATGGTCTCCTTCGCCGGCCCCCTGGCCAATCTCTTCACCGCCTCGCTGTTTGCTATCCTTCTGCGCCTGGACTGGATCGCGGTCAGTTCGGGCGGTCGTTTCATCCCCTCCCCCTTTGAGGTAGTGATCACCGTGATTTTCATCAATGTCGTCCTGGCTGTCTTCAACCTGTTGCCCATCGCCCCCTTGGACGGGTTCAAGGTCGCGGTGGGTCTCCTCCCCAGTCGCTGGGCTTACCCCCTGTCGCGGCTGGAGTACTACGGCCCGCTCATTCTCATCTTGCTCATCCTGAGCGGATCGTTGTTCCAGATCAATATTTTGAGTCTGGTCCTGGGGCCCATCATCCGCGTGGTGCTCAGCCTTCTCCTGGGGTCGTAGGAGGAGCGATGCTGAACCCCAAGGTGGCCATCGTCGGGCTTAGAGCGATCGGGGGATCGTTGGGCTTGGCCCTACGTCAGAGCGAGGCCAGCCTGACTCTGGTGGGCTACGATGGCGATAGGCGCGTCGCCCGCAAGGCTCAACAGCGAGGAGTTGTAGAGCGCATCGAACCCAGCCTGGGGGCGGCCATGCGCGGGGCGGCCTTGGTCATCATCACCACCTCTCTGGCTGGCATCCGGGAGGCCCTGCGCGCCGCCCGGGATCTAGAGCCGGGCAGCGTCCTGACCGACACCGCTACGCTCAAGCTCCCGGTCCTGCGCTGGGCCGAGAAGGAATTGCCTATTGGCGTCCACTTCGTGGGTGGGAACCCCATCGTGCCCCAGAGACACGGCGGGATCGAGGCCGCCCGGCCCGACCTTTTCCAAGGCCGCACCTATTGTCTGACCCCCTCGCCGCGGACCGATCCGAGCGCCTTGGATTTTGTGACCCAACTGGTGCGCAATTTGGGAGCCGAGCCCTACTTCCTGGATCCCGCTGAACACGATGGGCAGATGGCTGCCTTGGAACATCTCCCCTTCCTTATGGCCGCGGCCCTGTACCAGGTCGCTTCCCGCTCCCCGGCCTGGCGGGACATGCTCCGCCTGGTCTCGGATGCCTTTCGGCACGCCACGGAGTTGCCCCCCGCTGACCCGGACGAGTATGGCGAGTTGGCCCTCTCCAATCAGCAGAACCTCACCCACTGGATCGAACTCTACATCGAACGCTTGCGCGAGATCAGCGACCTCCTCGAGCACCGGGACCGGGAGCTCCTGACTCGGCTCTTCGCGGAGGCCATCGCCCAGGGCTGGCAAAGGGAATCGAGCGAGCATCGGAGCGCCGGCCCCCTCCAAGGAGTGGCGGGCGTTCAAAATCAAGCTCAGCCGACGACCAGCCTGAGCCGCCTGCTCCATTCCTTGCGCAAGAATCCGGATTCCTCCGCTTGACAATCGGTCCACCCCGGTTATAGTCTTTCCATCGGTCAGCCACCCATGCAGAACTCGTCGTCATCGATCTCCCTCGCCCCGAGTCCTGAGCGGGCCATCTACGGAGCAGATCCCCTGGCCCGTTTTCTTCTAGCCCGCCTGGGCGGGAACCCTCACCTCCTGGCCCTGTGCGCTTGGGGGCTGGGGCTTTTTTACCTTCTTCCCTTGGCCGCGGTCCATGGGCGGTTGCAGAACCAGGGCGGGAGCCTGGGCAGCCTCCAAGATTGGCACGCTCAGATCTTGTTGTTGGTGGTGGCGCCCACCCTATGGGCTTTCTACCTCTGGCAGCCGCGGGCCATGGCCGCCGTTTACTTCGAGCTGGGGACCCTGCCCGGTCCCGTATTTGCCCGTTCGCTCCTTCCCTTGGTCGCCGGTGCCTTCGCGGTCGGGGTGGTTCTCTTCGACCTGCAAAAGATGATAGTGACCTACGGCTCTTGGTGGGCCACGGCCAGCCCCTCCACTATTGCCCTCCGCGAGCTTTCCCTCGCCCTCAGCTTTTACATGTTGGCCTGGGCGGCGCTGCGCCATGGGCTGGCTGCCGGCGAGTGGAATCGCAGCCTGAACAGAGAGGCCCTAGGCCTCATCGACCAGCCTCTACGACGTGCGGTGTGGTCCTATTGCACCATCAGCGCCTTGGTGGTGGCTCTGGTGGGCGTGCGCCTCAGCATCGAGGCCATCGAGCTCCCCACGCGCGCCGGCTCGATCACTCCCGATTACTACGCCAAGATCCTTTTCTACGTGTTAGCAGCCGGGGCATCTTTCTTCGTTCCCTTCCGGGGCGTGTGGCGCCAGCTGGATGGCTTCAAAGCGCGCACGCTTCCTATGTTGGTCATGGCCATCATCGCTGCCTTGCCGCTACCACTCTTCTTCTTGCTTCACACCATCGTGCCCCACTAGCCTCCACGCAAACCCCGGCGACCCGAAGGCGAACTCCGCTACCTCACAAGCTCCGGAAAGGGGTCGATTGGCAGGGGGCCACTCGGTTGAGAGCAGAGTTACTCAAAAACCACGGA
>JACPWV010000199.1 GCA_016196905.1 Chloroflexota bacterium
GTCACCTTGGACGCAACCAATGCTCGCCATCAGCCGCGGCGCTCCTCCTCCATCGTGGCCAGCACTCGGGCCACCGCTTCGATGGCCACTCGCTGCTTGCGATAGAGATCCGCTTCGCTCATGGCCAGTCGCCGGGCGATCTCCCGCGTCCGCCAGCCACGGATGAATTTCATCTCCAAAATGTTATAGAGCACCCAATCCCGGTTGGAGAGATGGCGATCGCTCTCCGGGGGCTTGAGCGCCTCGAGGGCCTCTTGGAGCACGCCGCGCAGGGCGTTCAGCGGGCGGTTTCCATTTTGCTGCAGCGCTCGCTGCACGCTGCCCAATTTGAGTAAGGGGCTGTCGGCCAGCTTGGGGCCGCCCCAATAGTGGGAGAGCGCATCCTTGACGGCCCGGCTGAAATCGGGGGAATAGATGGGGCTCTCCTCCAAGGCGGCCCAGGCGGGGGCGTCCCGGTAGCGGGGGAAGCTCTGCCAGCGCTGAAGGGAGCGGATCTCCGGGGCGATCTGCCACAGCACGCGGAAGACGCCTTGCTGCAGTTGGCGATCTTCGAGGGCCAGCTCCGCCTGCTGGATGAGACGCTGGGCCCGCTGGCGCTGCGCCTCGCTCAGCTCGGGCAGCGCCCCGGGAGCCAGCACCCCCAGCACGCCCAGCACCGCCTGGCGCGATTTGGTGCGCAGAGGCCGGATCCAAAAATCGCCCGCCCGGACGAAATCTTCGCGCGCGGTTCTGGCCTGCCCCAGCGCGCGCAACGGGCTGGCCGCGGGCGAATCCAGGTATTGCTGGACCGCGCGCCGCGAGCCGAGGATGGCCTGCGGGTGCCAAGGGCCCTCGCTGACTCCCACCACGAAACCGGTCTCCACGCGCAAGAGATCGCACAGGGCCGCCAAGATGTTCTCCAGGGTCACCCCCAGATCGCTGGTGGTCAAGAGCCGCCCGTCCAGCTCGCGCATCCAGGCGATCTCGGCTCGATCTCGGCGATAGATCAGCCAGTCCAAAAGAGGGCTCAAAGCGCTGATGAAGGCCTGCAGAGCGACGATGCCCAAAACCATGGCGAAGATGAGTGCGGTATCCCGGGGCAGGCCCAAGATCTCCTCCACCCGTGGCATTACCAACATCAAGACGCCAGGAAGACGGTGGGGGGCAGGTAGTTGGGCAGGTTGGCCAGCAGCAGGTAGGGAAAGGCACCCAATACCGGGGCGGCCAGGGAGATGGTGAGGTAGGTCAAGCGCCGGCGCGAGGCGGGGGTCAGGGTTCGTTGCCGAGCGCGGACCAAGTTGGCCGTCCCCCACAGCGTGGCGCCGGCGAAGTAGAGTGTATAGAGCCAGAACAAAGGACCTGCTTTGAAGTGAGTGGCCCAGGCCAGATAGACCCCATCTTGAACCACCCAATCCGTGAGGGCACTGAGCAAGAAAATGGCCGTCCCGAACCCATAACCAACCCAGACCATGAGCTTGCGCAGCGGCGAGAAGGAGTGGGCGATGCGCAGAAGGGCATCGGAGAAATGCAGGTAGGCGGCGGGGATGAAAGCCAGCCCCAGCCACTGGAAACGCAGCCAGCGGAACTTCTCCTCAGCCTCCCCCACGTTGAAGATCACCACATCGGAGGCGTGCACCACGGTCACGAAGGCCAGCAGGGCCACGAAAGCCCGCGCCACCGGGTTGCGCCAGTTGTGGGTCAGAATGTAGGCCCACAGGGAGAAGGCTAGGATGACGTTGACCGAGGAGACGATCAGGTTAGCGAAGGACAAGATCGATTCGAGATTCATCCCGGAGTACCCATGGCTAGTCGCCCACCATCCAAATCACATAATAATAGACCACCACCACTACGAAGAGCAGGCTGTCGATTCGATCTAGTATTCCGCCGTGGCCGGGGATCAGATGTCCCGAGTCCTTGGCCCCCGCCCGGCGCTTCAGGAACGATTCGACCAAATCCCCCGCCGTGGCCGCCAGGCTGAGGACGATCCCCAGGCCCAGGGCCTCCCAGTCCGGCCGACCCAGATACAGCGCCGCGCCTGCGGCTACCGCCGAGCCCACCACCCAGCCGGCCAGGGTGCCCTCCCAGGTCTTGTGCGGGCTGATCCCGAAGGCCAGGGGGCGCTTTCCGATGGCCCGGCCGGCCAGATAGGCCCCAGAATCGTGAGCCCAAGTGGTGAGGAAGGCCAATAGAGTCCACTGAAAACCGGAGGGCAGCTCACGCAGGCTCACGAAATGCCCGCTGAGCCAACCGATGTACAACCCACCGCCCAAGCCCAGGGCCCAATCCACCACTGGATCCCGTCTCATCCCCGCATCGGGGAGGGGCGGGAAGCGCAGCTGCAGGGCCAGGCTGAGCAGAAGGAGTAAGCTCAAGCCGCCGCCCCACGCCTCGAGGGAAATGTGGCCGCGGGCCTGGATCAAACTCAAAGCGAGGATGCCCAGGGCCAGGGGCCGATCAGGGCGGTAACCCATCTGGCTGGCCAAGCCCCAGTATTCCCGGAGGGCCAGCACCGCCACGGCGGTCACCAGGGCAAAGTAGGGCAGGCCGCCCAGGAAGGCCCCGGCCAGGGCCAGGGGTCCCAAGATGAGGGCACTGACCACCCGCGGTCGGAGCACGTACGGCCCTCAGCGAGGCACGGGCTGCGCTCTCAGCTTGCCGAACCTCCTCTCCCTCTGGCTGTAGGCCAACAGGGCACGATAGAGCTCCTGTTCATCGAAGTCAGGCCAACAGGTATTGACCGCGTAGTACTCCGCATAGGCCGCCTGCCAGACCAGGAAATTGGAGAGGCGCATCTCACCGCCGGTGCGGATGATCAGGTCCGGATCGGGCAGCCCGGCGGTGTACAGGTAACTTTCGAATACTTCTTCGCTGAGCTGATGGGGGGGGACGCCTTCCTCCAGTATGCGGCGGACCGCCTCCAGGATCTCCGCTCGGCCTCCGTAATTGAAGGCCACGTTGAGGATCATCCGCTGGTTGTCCTTGGTCAATTCGAGGGCACGCCGCACTTTGTTCTTGAGCGATTCCGAGACGCCTTCCAGGCGTCCGATGTGGCGAAGTTGAACACCGCGCTGATGAAAGTTCGCCGCCTCGCGATCGATGACCTGCTCCAGGATGGAGAGCAGACCCTGCACCTCTTGGTTGGGGCGGCCCCAGTTCTCAGTGGAGAAGGCGTACAGGGTGACGATCTGTATCCCGTATTGGCTACAGGCCTCCAAGACGCGCCGGATGTTCTCGGTCCCCGCCCGGTGGCCCTCCAGGCGGGGCAAGCCCCGCTCCCGGGCCCAGCGGCCGTTCCCATCCATGATGATCCCTATATGCTGAGGGACCTCCGCCAACTCCGGGCTCATGTCTTGGGCCATCGCCTCAAACCTCGAGGATCTCCGCCTCTTTGGCCTTGCCTACCTCGTCACAGCGCTGGATATATCGGTCGGTCAGCTTCTGCAGCTCCTCCTTGGCCCGGAAGTGCTGGTCCTCGGAAATGAGCTTCTCTTTTTCCATCTCTTGCAGATCTTTGAGGGCATCCCGCCGCACGTTGCGGATGGCGATTCTTCCTTCCTCTACCCGATGGGCCACCTGTTTCACCAATTCGCGCCGCCGTTCTTGGGTCAGGGGAGGCACGTTCAAACGGATGATCTGGCCATCGTTGGCCGGGGTCAGCCCCAGATCCGACTTGAGGATGGTCTTCTCGATCTCGGAGAGGGTGGACGGATCGTAGGGTTTGATGGTGATCGTACGCGACTCGGGGATGGCAATGGTCGCCAACTGGTTTAGGGGGGTGGGAGTGCCGTAGTATTCCACCTTGAGGCGCTCCACCAAGGCCGGCGAGGCGCGGCCGGTGCGCACGCTCAAGAGCTCCTGGCGCAGCACCTCCACCGCCTTCTTCATCTTCTCCTCGGCTCCGCGCAGGACATCCTCGATCATAGCGCACCTCGCCGCAGGGGGTCCTGGAGGGATCCCACGGGGGCTGGCGCGGATTCGTCGATGCGGGTCCCGATCTTCTCCCCGCGCACCGCCAGCAGCAGGCTGTTGGGTTCCCACAAGCCCAGCACCAAGATGGGCAGCTGGTGATCCATGCACAGGGAGATGGCCGTCGCGTCCAGGATCTTAACCCCCAGGTTCAGCGCGTCGATGTAGCTGATGTGCTCCAGCTTGCGGGCCCGGGGATTGACCAGGGGATCTTCCTCATAAACGGCATCCACCTTGGTGGCTTTGATCAAGACCTGGGCATGGATCTCCATGGCCCGCAGGGCGGCGGCGGTATCGGTGGTGAAGTAGGGATTGCCCGTGCCTGCCCCGATGATCACGACTCTCCCTTTCTCCAGGTGGCGAATGGCCCGCAAGCGGATGTAGGGCTCGGCCAGGGCCCGCATCTCGATGGCGGTCTGCACCCGGGTAGTGACCCCGCCCCGCTCCAGGGCGTCTTGCAGGGCCAAGGCGTTCATCACCGTGGCCAGCATGCCCATCTGGTCGGCGGTGGCCCGATCCATGCCCTGGGCGATGCCATCCACCCCGCGCCAAATGTTCCCCGCGCCCAGGACGATGGCGAGCTGAACCCCCAGTTGCTTCACCTCCTGGATCTTGCCGGCCAGTTCCTGGGCGCGCCGGGCCTCGATGCCGTAGCCGCTGGGCCCGGCCAGGGCTTCGCCGCCCACCTTGAGCAGAATGCGTTGATATTTGAGAGAGGCCATCCGGTCCTCGGAGGTTAGCCGCCTCCCAGTTCGAAGCGCACGAAACGGCGAACCACAATGTTCTCGCCCAGCTTGGCCACGCTCTCTCGGATGCGGTCGGCCACGCTCAGGCCCTGGTCTTTGATGAAGGGCTGATTGAGCAGACAAACCTGGCGATAGAAATCCTCCAGCTCATCCCCGGCGCGCCGCCGCTCCTCGATCACCTCCGCGGGCACATCCTCCGGGGCGATGTAACGCGGAGCGATGGCGGCCACTTGGAGGGCCAGATCGTGAGCCAGCGTGCGAAAATCTTCGGTGCGGGCCACGAAGTCGGTCTCGCAATTGAGCTCCAAGAGCACCCCCAGGTCGCCGTTATGGTGGACGTAGGCCTCCACAATACCCTCCCGGGCCTCGCGGCCCGCCACCTTGGCCGCTGCGGCCAGCCCCCGCTGACGCAGCAGCTCGGCGGCCTTCTCGAGGTCGCCGCCCGTCTCCTCTAGGGCGCGTTTGCAGTCCAAAACGCCCGCGCCAGTCCGCTCGCGCAGGAGCTTGATTTTCCCCGAAGTGATCTCCATGAGTGCTACTCTTCCTTCGCCTTCGCCTCCCCCCCCTCCTCGGGGAGGTAACCCGACTCTAAAGTCTCGGCCTCGGAGTAGAGCCTCCATCCCGCGGCCGTCACCGCCTCGGCCGGGACCTCCTCTTTGGCGCGCACCGCCTCCCAGGCCTGGCGCCCCTCGCGGATGCAAGCGGCCATCTTGTCGGCAACCAGTTTAATAGCGCGGATGGCATCGTCATTGGAGGGAATCACGTAGTCGATGGGCTCCGGATCGCAGTTGGTATCCACCATGGCGATGATGGGGATGCTCAGCGTCTTGGCCTCTTTGACCGCAATCTCCTCGCGCCGCACATCCACCACGAAGAGAAGATCGGGGAGCTTCCTCAGCTCACGGATGCCGCCCAGCCGCTCCCGCAGGCGGGCCATCTCCCGCTCCAAGCGGAGGGTCTCCTTCTTGGACAGGCCCTCGAAATCGCCGCGTTCGTAGCGGGCCTCCAGGTTTTGCAGGTAATCGATGCGTTGGCGAATGGTCCGAAAATTAGTTAGGGTCCCGCCCAGCCAGCGCAGATTCACGTAAGGCATCCCACAACTCTGGGCAGCCAGGGCGATGTTCTCCTGGGCCTGCTTCTTGGTGCCCACAAACAGCACCGTCCCGCCCTGGGCGGCCACCTCCTTCACTTTCTCGCAGACCTCGTTGAGGCGGGCCACCGTCTGCTGCAGGTCGATGATGTGGATGCCGTTGCGCTGGGTGAAAATAAAAGGACGCATCTTGGGGTGCCAGCGTCGGGTGCGGTGGCCGAAATGGACGCCGGCCTCCAAGAGCTCCTTCATGTTGACGGCGCTCACGCGTACCTCCTTGAGTTTTTTTCGTCCGCCCCCCTCCTCCCGGTCGGGAACCCGCCATACCTATGGTGGGCACTCCCCTTCCGGTCCGGGGGCGTGTGTACTCGGCCCACCCTTCAAGATCGAAGGGAAAGCCTGATCAAAAAGTATAACACGAGGGCACGATCCAAGCAAGGCGATTCAGCCTAGATATCGCGGCTATTCAGGCGGCACGAGTTCGATGCCAGGCCGCGGGCAAATCGCGCCCCATTTGTGCTATACTTGCCCAGAGCCGAGTCAGGAGGTGGAGGAATGGTCAGCCCGGAGCTTTTGGAGATCCTGGTCTGCCCCTACTGTAAGACCAAGGTGGATTTAATGAAGCGGGTCTGGCTGGTTTGCCGCAACCCCGAGTGTCGGCGCAAGTACCCCATCCGGGACGACATCCCCATCATGCTCGTCGAGGAGGGGGACAAGTATCGAGACATCGCGGTAGAACAATTGCCGACGTCCTAACCAACCAGGCCGGAGAGGCTCTACGGC
>JACPWV010000183.1 GCA_016196905.1 Chloroflexota bacterium
GCGATCCCCAGAATCGCACCGCGGACTTCGCTGCCATGGAGCTTTACGCCGCCAGTGTGATCTCCAGCGATCCCTATCGTGTCATCGCCCTCTTGGGCGAGCAGTGGGGGTGAGCGATGAATGTGCGCTATCAAATCCGCAGCCTGGGGTTGGGTTCGATCTTCAAATTCGGGTGCTTGTTGGGAGGTCTCTTCAGCATCCTTCCAGCGGTGGTGTGCGGCTTTGGCAGCCTTTCGCTGGCCGCGGCTATGCGGCGACTGCTGGAGAGCTGGCAGCGAGGAGGTATCTCGATCCTAGGGCAAGAGATCCGCATCGATCTCGTGGATATACTGCGGCTGGAGCCGCTATTGCACGTGCTTCAACGCTTCGACGATCTTTCCATCGCCACCTTGCTCCTCCTCATCCTGGTAGGATCATTGCTCGGAGGCTTGCTGGTAGCCATTTTGCTCTGGCTCTTGGGCCTGGCCTACAACGTCTTGGCCGCCCTCACCGGCGGCCTCAGCCTAAACTTGCGCGAGACGCCCTCCGACCGTACGATACCTCAATAATTTCCTTTCAGAACGTGGTGTGTCAGACTACCGTAGCGGTATTCCAAATGGAAACAGTCCATGATCAACTTCATGACGCTTATATCACGGCAATTCATTTTACTGAATCGCAGTTGGTACTGGCTGTATCGCGCCGTACCTATTCATACCGAGCGCGAGATTTAGTTGATTCGAAGCGCTCCAGGCTGATCTTTACGGGAGTATTGGATTTGGACGTGCAAAAAGCTGGTGGGCGTAGCTGGTTCACTCGTAGACCTAGGTTTTACAAGACAGCACGAGGCTTGCTAGCACTCGGTGATAGCCTACCTGGTCTCCGAGAATCCATTTCACTGGTCCAACGTGTAGAAGACGGATATGTTCTTGACACCAATCTTTCAGGCGAATTCTACATCAAGGCGTCCAGAAGTTACCTAGAAGATTGGGTTGCTGTGGATCAAGCGCGCTAATGCCCGCTGCAAACTACCTTAACCACTTCGGCTCAATAGGCCAGGCGACCAGAGATGTAGGGCGGGTTTCGTTACCTGCCCTATTGTTCTGGCCTGCACCCAGAGCAACCTCATCGAAGATGATCAAAGGCCGGGTAGTGAAACCCGGCCTACAATTGATAATCTCCTTAGAGTCTAACCTCTTGCCATCGTTTTAAAGTCCGCTATCATTCTTCGCATGCCCTCGCTTTTGCTCATCGCCTCCCATCCAGACGACGAGACCATCTTCGCCGGCGGGACGCTGGCCATGTACGCTCAGCGCGGCGTGGAGGTCTATATCTGCTCGGTGACACGCGGCGAGGGCGGGGAGGTGGGCGAGCCCCCGCTCTGCGCTCGAGAGGATCTAGGCCGCGTGCGGGAACAGGAGCTGCGCTGCGCCGCGGCCCAGATCGGAGCTAAAGATGTCCTCTGCCTGGACTACATCGACCCGGAGATGGTCGATGACCAGCTGTGGGCCATCGAGGCGGATCCCGTCGAGTTCGAGGGGAAAGTCATCGAAGTGCTTCGCCGGCTGCGGCCGGATATCGTCATCACCCACGGCGCCAACGGCGAGTACGGCCACCCCCAACACGTGTACACCCATCGCATCGTGACCAAAGCCTTCGCCTCAGCCGGGCGCGCCGCTGCTTTCCCCGAGCAGGGCCTCGAACCTTATCGACCCAAGAAGCTTTATTATTTTGGGGGCTATTTCGACGAGGGCGAGGAGTGGAGCATGAACCGGGATAACCCGGCCCACGTCATCTTCGATGTCACGCCTTGGCTGGACCTCAAGGAGAAGATGGCACTGTGCCACCGCACTCAGCACGCCCTGTTTCTGCGCGAGAGCGGAACGACGCGAATTAGGGATACGCTCTTGACCGTGGAGTCCTTCAGCCGCGCCCACCCGCGCAGCGGTGGGATGGAGAGGGGCCTTTTTCAAGGGATCGAAGCGTGATGGCTCGGCCGGAAGGTCACCAGCGAAGGATCGATTACGCCATCTCCAGCAGCGCCATCCGCGGCGATACCAGCAAGCTGGGCCGGCTCACCCAACTGGGCTTCGATCAGCTCGAATTGGGATTCTTCGACGAGTATCAACTGCCCCGGGTGATGGATTTCGCTGCGCGGGAGGGGTTACAATACGGTTTTCACGACCCCCTGCCCAAGCCGCCCGATTATAGCTATCCCTTCCTCACCGATCCCGATGAGGCCAAACGCCAGCGCACCTTAGATAGCATTGGCCGCAGCCTGGATACCGCTACTCGATATGGAGCCTTCTACCTGATCGGACACCTACCCTCGGTGATCTTCGAGCCGCGTCCGGGGCTGGACCCAAAAGAGATTTTCAGGCTGGCCCAGGATAGTTGTGCGCGGCTGGCCGCCTGGAGCGAGGCCGCGGGGATCCCCATCGTGCTGGAGAACGTGGGCCCCAACCCCTACTTCCACCGAGCCGAGGACTTTCTGAAGATCTTCCGCGCCTATCCGCCCCTCAAATTTTGTCTGGACCTCGGCCATCTCCACCTCTCCGCGCATCATTACGACATCGATCCCCTGGCCTTCGCCGAGTTGTTATCTCCTCACACCGCGGTCATCCACGTGTACAACACCACCCCGCAAGTTTTTCGCACCCATCACCACGTGCCCGCCCATCCCTCGCTGCGGCCTGAAGAGGGCTGGCTGGACATCCCAGCCCTCCTGAAGAGAGCCATCAGCCCAGCATCGAGCTGCACCCTGGTCTTCGAGCATACCCCGCAATATACGGACGATCGGGCTTTTATCGGCGAGGGCATCGCCTGGGTGAAAGCGGTGGTGGGTGATTTCTAGTTCGATTTTCGATCGACCAACCTCAGGCAAGCGATCCATGTAGATCTAAATCGATCTCGATTCCCCGAATCGGCCCCATCCTAATTTCCCGGAGCAGAGACGTGCGCCAAGTCCTTACAGCTCGGCGGTGTCCAGGACGATGGTCACCGGGCCGTCGTTGACCAACTCCACCTGCATCATGGCCCCGAAGCGGCCCGTCCCCACAACTAACCCCCAAGAGCGCAGGGCCTCGATGAATTCGCCGACCAGGGGCTCGGCCAGCTCGGGCGGGGCGGCCTCGATAAAGGAGGGACGCCGCCCCTTGCGCGCGTCGGCGTAGAGGGTGAACTGGGAAACCACCAGCGCGGCAGCCCCCACCTCCCTGGCCGAGCGGTTGAACTTGCCCTGCTCGTCGGCGAAGATGCGCAGGTGGGCGATCTTCTCCGCCAGTCTGCGGGCCTCGGTGCTCGTATCGCCATGGCCCACGCCTAAGAGCACGACCAGGCCCTGGCCGATATGGCCGATCGTCTCCCCATCGACGGCAACCGAGGCCCGGCTCACCCGCTGCACTACGGCGCGCATGGCGCTGCCCTACGGTTTGCGTTCCTGCTCAGCTTGGGGTATCCTAATCGCATAGGACGAATAGGGTCAAGGCGGTCTACATGATCAAGCTGCTCATGAGTTGGGATATCCTGCCCGGCAAAGAGGCGGAGTATATGGAGTTCGTCACCCAGGAGTTCGCCCCTGGCATGATGAAGCTGGGGCTGCAGCCCACCGAGGCCTGGTACACGGTGGCCGGCAATGGACCTCAGATCCTGGCCGGCAGCGTCGCCGAGGATCGGGAGACCATGCAGCGCATCCTGAAGTCGGAAGATTGGGATGCGCTGGAGCACAAGCTCCTCACCTATGTGACCAACTATAAATACAAGATCGTCCCCGCCACCGGCCATTTTCAGCTCTAACCTCTCGAAGAAACCACGCAAGGAGGGCGTCCGCCCAAGGCGAACGCCCTTTATGTTTTTATTTCGTTCCGATTGCTCCAAGTCGCGCGGCCCGTCCTATGGGGAGGCCTCGCCAGGATAGAGTCGGCAATGCTGGGACTAATCCTCATCCGCCTTCGAAGCTGTTTTCTCCTTGGTGGTTTTGTCCTTGGGCGTCTTGGTCTCGCCCTCGCCGTCTTTAGGGGGGGAGCCACCCGAGGAGGAGCCGTAATCGGTCTTGTAAAAGCCGGAGCCTTTAAAGATGATTCCCGCCGGGGCGATGCGTCGCCGCGCCGAGCTGCCGCACTGGGGACACACCTCCGTCCGCTGGTCGGTCACCGGGCGGAACAGCTCGAAGCGGTTGCCACACGTCGGGCACTCGTACTCATAGAGGGGCATGCGGCCCACCTCCCCATTAGGGTCTGCCTAATAATAGCTCCCCGCGTCGCGGAGAGACCTATTTAATTCTATCGCTATAGCGCCACGATTTCAAGTCGGCAGGCTGCTTCTACCGAGTCGAACTCAGAAAGCGCTCCACCAGGGGTCCGATGATGACATAGCGAAACTCGCGGCCCTGCAGGGCGACATAGGCTGCATAGAGGCCGTACAAGATCAAGAGGCCCCAGAGTAGGAAGATCAGGCACATGGGCAGGGAGAAGAAAAGCGGGAAGACCACCCCGCTCGGTTCTCGCGGGCGGAGCATCGTCAAAAAGCCCATGCCCCCGAAAATGACGATCATATAGAGGAAAAATGCGCCCAACCAAAGGAGAAGGCCGGCGAACTGGTAAGCCACGGCCTGCAGCGCGTGGCGAGCTACATAGGGCGATTTGTCCTTCTGCAGCAGCCAGATCAACGCGGCCCCTATTATGCCCACAGTTTGAACGATGATCAGGGCGTGGGCCAGGGCGGCGGCGACGCGTTCGTCGGAGCTGATCTCCGCCCGGGCGACTCTTGCCGACATGGCTGCTCCTTTCTAGACGATCTCCCGGCGCAGAGTGGTGGCGCTCAGAAGCAGCGCGCCGACGGCGAAAGCTAACAAGATGGCCAGATCGGGGGCCACCTGACCCAGTCCAAAGCTTTTGATCATCACCCCGGTCATGGCCCGATTGGCGTAGGTGAGGGGCATCAAGTAAGCGATGGCTTGTAAAAAACCAGGCAGATCCTTCACCGGCAGGAGAATACCCGAAAGCAACGCCTGGGGCACAATCACCAGAGGGATAAACTGGACCACCTGGAGCTCGGTGCGGGCATAGGTGGATAGAAAGATGCCCAGGTTCACCGCTCCCACGGTGAGGATTGCCTCCAAAAGGAAGACCAGCGCCAGGTTGCCCACGTAATGGATGCGCAAGACAAAGATGGTGAAGAGCAGGATCACCGCCGACTGGAGCAGAGCGAAAACCCCGAAGCCCAGCATGTAGCCGAGCACGATCTCTGCCCGGCTGATTGGGGTGGCCAGCAACCGCTCCATGGTGCCCTGGGCCCGTTCGCGCAGGAAGGAGACGCCGGTGAGGAGGAAAATCGAGGGTCCGCCCGGGGATGGGGCAATGCTGGCCAGTCGCTGACTGAGCGTTGCGCTGAGGGTGGCCAGGATGGCACCGCTCTGGCCCGGGTTGGATCCCTCCAACAGGATCTGGATCTGAGCTCCGCTTCCCTGCAGCAGCCCCCGGGTGAGTTCGGCAGGGAAAATCAAAACCACCTCCAGCGACCCGTCCCGTAGTTCGGATTCGGCCTCTTCCCGCTCGATGGACCTCACCCTCAGCCGATCGTTCTCCCGTAGCGTCTTGACTAGTTCCTCGGCCGCCGAAAGATGAAGGTTCGGCGGCAGGCGAACCCCCTCGTCTTCTATCACCACCCCCACTTCGATGGGCGAGGCCTGGATGCGCAGGATGAACCCCAGCAGCCCCATCACCAGCATGGGGACGAAAAAGATGAGCCCTACGCTGCGGTGATCGCGGCGGATCTGCTGCACGATCCGTCGAGCGAGGATGAGCACCCGCTCAGGCTGCATCGCTCCCCTCCGCGAAGCGAAGAAAGGCCTGCTCCAAATCGGTCGCCCCCGCCTGACGCTTCAACTCCTCGGTCGTGCCCTCGGCCAACAGGCGGCCTTCGCGCATGAAGCCCAGGCGATCGCAGCGCTCCGCCTCGTCCATCACATGGCTGGAGACCAGGATGGTCACACCTTCCTGGGCCAGTCTCCGGAAATGCGCCCAGAAAGCCACCCGCAGTTGGGGGTCGATCCCCACGGTGGGCTCGTCCAGGATGAGCAGGCGCGGGCGGTGAACCAGGGCGCAGGCCAGGGAGACGCGCCGGCGCAGCCCGCCGCTCAGGGTGCCCACCAGATCAGCGGCCCGCTCGGTCAACTCCACCAGCTGGAGGACCTCCTCGACCCGCTGGCGAGAGGAGACGCCGTTGAGGGCCCCGAAGAAAGCGATGTTCTCGCCAGCGGTGAGATCGGGATAGAGCGCTTCGGCTTGGGTCATGTAGCCGACCTCAGCAAATAGCCGGCGATCAGGAACGCGCCGTCCCAGGACCCACGCCTCGCCGCCATCGGGCTTGGCCAGCCCCACCAGGAGGCGCATGAGGGTGGTCTTCCCCGACCCATTGGGGCCCAGCAGGCCGTAGATCTCGCCCGGCCGCACCGCCAAATCCAACCCACGCACCGCCTCCAGCGAGCCGAAAGCCTTGCTCAGTCGATGCGTCTCGATCACCGCCGCCATGGTCTGCCTCTCGCGCACCTCGGGTAGGGATGAAACGATGCGAATCGGATTCCCCGCCGGGAGGCTCCGGTTTTTGAGATGATCATTATACAGGAAACGCGGTGTAGCTACAACCCGAGGCTTTCGACAAGACTATTCTCAAAGATCCCGAGCCCAACCGCCTCGGGCGGGGCAGGGCGCAGGAACGCTGGATGAGCGCTTGAGCCCAATAGTACTTTCTTCCCCCTGTCCCTAGGCCCTCAAACCCGTTATCTTTAATGGATTGCTTAAGCCGTATGGTGGGATCGGGAAAGGGAGCCCTCGATCTCGCCTGGAGACCTCGGATCGCCAGTTGGCGATGGTCAGCCAGTTGAGCTAAACTTTGTAACGCGGAGAGGGGAACATGAGCTGGTATCCCGGACGCGACATGGAAGAACTCCGCGAAAAAAGCCAACCTGCCGGCCCTTCCCGCAGGGCAGTTCTGGCTGCCGCCCTGGGGGAGGCCCGCCGGGGTATGGGCGAGCTGCGCTCTCTATTGGACTGGCTTCTGCCCAACATCGATACGGCCACCCTGGCGCGTGGGGGCGCGGCCACCCTGCTCCTGATCGCCGGCACCATTTATTCGAACTTGATTCCGGCCTACTGGCGATCCCCCGTCTATCAATTCCTGTTTCTGGTCATCAGCACTGCCCAGATCTTAGGCAGCGCGGTCCTTTTCCTGAGACCCTCGCGGCGCATCTACAGCCTGGGCATACCGGCCACCGTGCTCCTGCTGGGTTTCTACCTGATCACCCGTTTCATCGAGTTACCCTTCGCGCCCGATCCCAGCCCTGAGCGCCTGGTGGGATCGCAACTGCTTCTGGTCCAATGGATACAGGGAGCGTTCATCCTCGCCTCCCTATACGTTCTCCGCTCCGGGGCGGCAGAGGATCGCGCGCCCGGGGCGGCCCCGACCACCCGAACCTGGGCTCAGCGCATGGCCCTGCTCGCCGCGCGCGGACTGGCTGTCCTGGCCATCTGGGGCGCAGCCGCCGGCCACCTGTATGCGGCCATCCAGCACCAGAGCCTACATGAGGCGCCGGGCGTGGCACTCACGCCGGAGTTCGAGTTGGCTGGCATCAGCATCCACCAGATCGCTTTCCTCATGATGGCGGCCGGCGAAGCCTTGATTGGCTTGGTCATAGCTTGGCGGCCGCCACGCCTCCTGTACTATCTAGGCATACCCGTGGCTTTGCTCCTGGTCGCTCTTTCGGCGGTCATGGGCTTGCCGCTCTTCGATCCTAGCACCGGCCGGCCCCTGGGATTGGCCGTGGCCCTGCTGGAATTGGGGTTCGTTCTGTGCCTGGTCTATTTGATCCGGGGCGATCGCGAATTGCCTCGGCCGATCTCCGCGGGGGAGGAACTCGCTGAGGCAGAATCCCTGGAGACCTACCAGGAATACGTGCCCGCCGCATCGCGCCAGCCCTACGCGCCGGGGTCTCCCGCTCGCATGGTGGCACCCACCAGCTACCTGAGCTACGGCCAGTCGAAGCTGCCCCCCAGCCCAGGCCCAGGCCTCAGCGCTGGGACTTTGCTGGGAATGATCATGGTGATGGGCATCAGTGGGGCGTATCTGGCCGTCCTCACCCGGCCCTGGCTGGTGAGGGTGCCCATCCAGCAAATGTATGCCAGGACTGGGACCTCCGCCTATGAGGCGGCCCAACTGGCTGAATCGCTTACCGCGGGGGGGCTGCTGGCCGCAGGGGTGATCCTGGCCGCCGCGTGGCTGATCCTCTTCACCAACGCCCTGCGCCGCACCTAGATGCGCATACAGCCAACTCTCTATCACTCAGGATCGGCAAAGAAAATCCGCCCACCCTCTGGGTGGGCGGCTTGATTTTGAAATCGAGCGATCCCTATGCATCGCCCGCGAGTTCTTATTCTTTTCCGAGATAGCGCAACGCCAACATCACTTTCTCCTCCAGGCTCAGCTCTCCCGCGGGCAGACTGCCCACCGCCTCGCGTGCCTCGGCCAGGCTGTAGCCCAGGGTGGTCAGGGCGGCCACCACCTCGGCATCCAGCACCGAGGGGGCTCCCCGCGCGGGCCCGCCTTCCATGCCCAGCTTGTCCTTGAGATCGAGGATTATGCGTTCGGCCGTCTTGCGCCCGATTCCCGGGATGTGGCGCAGCAGCTCCCCATCGCCCTGCACCACGGCCCGACGCAGATCCTCCGGGCGCAGAGCGGAAAGGGCCGAGAGCGCCGTGCGCGGCCCCACGCCGTTGACCCCCAACAGCAACTCGAAAAGATCCAGCTCGTCCTCGCTGGCGAAACCGTAGAGGGCCAGCTCGTTATCGCGTACGTGGAGGTAGGTGTGCAGGCGGACATCCCGACCCAGTCC
>JACPWV010000014.1 GCA_016196905.1 Chloroflexota bacterium
CCGCCAGTCCGCACCGCCGCGCCAGCTCGACGATTTGCTCCGGAGTATACGTGCCGTCGCTGTGGATGGTGTGCAGGTGGAGGTCGGCCCGGCCTGTGCATCGGCCACGGGCCAGCGCCTGATCGTTACGCTGGCCGATTCGACGCTCTTGCCCTTGGCCCAGGATATCTTGCGCCGGGCCTATGAGCGAGTGGGACTGGGCAGCGAGTACGATCCGCTCCAGGTGCGCCTGCTCGCTCCCAATCCCATCGCCTACGCCGCGGGAGCCATGGGGCTCCTCTCCCGCGAACCCGTGTCGGTTAACGTGATGCTAGGATCTTTCGGGGATGAGTTCCTCCTGATCAGCGAGAACGGCGTGCGCCGCGGGCTGCCGCAGCTGGGAGGGGCCTCCTCGCCCGCGGTGCTGCCCTTCGTCCAGTTATCGATGGATCACCCGCTGTGGGGGGAGGAGATCTATGCTGGGGGAGCTTACCTCTCCGCTGTGCCCAGTCACCTGGCTAGCCTTTTCGTCGAGGACTGGTTGCGCACGGGGATCATCTTCGCCTTGTTTCTGGGCAGCTTGATGCTGACCTTTGCCTAAGAGGGTGTCATGAGGCGGGCTGTGCCCACCAGCATCGCCATGGCCGTGGGGATCCTGGTCCTAGCCGATTTCTTTCTGGACCAGCCCCTGCTCAACGCCGTCGGGCGCACCCTAGTGGACTGGGTGATCATCCTCTCCGCTTTCGCCCTGATCCTGGGCCTCTTGAACATCCTCCACTTCCACGCCCGGCGCATCCAGCGGCGAGAGGGGGGCTGGCCCTATAGCCTAGCCCTGTGGGCCATAGCTGCCGTGATCCTGGTGGCGGGGCTGGGCGATCCCCGGGGCCCCCAACAGCCTCTGGTCCAGGCCCTCTTCGAGCGGGTGCAGGCCCCCCTGCAGAGTAGCGTCTTCGCTTTGCTGGCCTTCTACATGGCCTTTGCCGCCTATCGCGCCTTTCGGGTTCGGAACTTGGATACCTTGCTGATGGTGGCCACCGGCCTAGCCGTGTTGGTGGGGCAAATGCCTTTGGCCCGCGATGTGTGGGCACCGCTGCCCGCCATCAAGGAGTGGATCTTGGAAGTCCCCGCCACTGCCGGGGCACGGGGCATCGTGATCGGCGTGGCCTTGGGGACGTTGGTCACCGGGATGCGGGTGCTGTTCGGCGTGGATCGACCTTACAGCGAGTAGAGACGAGTTCATGATTTACTGCGCGGAGTGCGGGACAGCCAATCGCGAGGGCAGCCACTTTTGCAACCATTGCGGCGCCCGCTTGCAAGCGGAGCCCGGGCGGCCTTGTCCCATGTGCAGCAGCCTGAACGATCTGCAGGCGGAGGCGTGCGCCCGGTGTGGCGCTCGCCTCGTCCCCCTGGAGGCCCCGCCCCTCATGCCCTCAGCAGAGGGGACTCCTGGGGAGGCGAAGCCCAGCGAAGGACCCGTTGCAGAAGGCCCGGCCCCGGAGGGGGAACGGCCGAGAGGGGGAGGTCTCGAGGAAGCCAGCCTGGAACCCGGCGTCGAGCCCACTCCCCTTCGACCAGAGGCCTCGCTGGAAGGGGGAGGGTCTACCCAGGAGGAGATCACCATCTCGCAGGAGATCGAATCAGAGCGCGCGCCCGAGAGGCACGAGCCATCGCGCCGGGCGACCCGGATGCCGACCCTAACCGCCCCCAGCCCCGAACTCTTGACCGGCATCGCCCAGAGCATCTCCCCCGGAGCGATCTTCGCCTTGCCTCACACGCCCACCGCTTTGGGCGGGCCCTCCTCGCCCTGGGGGGAGGAACAGGCGGCCACTTTCCAAGGCGTAATCGCCGCGCAACCAATTTTAAAGGAAGAGGTTGCCCCGGCTGGCCCAGGGGATTTGGCTACCTCTGTGTTGCGCTGGCTTTTGTATTTGCTCATCGCCGTCTCTATCGGTGTTCCCCTTCTGGCCGGCGGCCGCTTCCCGCCCCAGCTATCCATCACCTCCGCCACGCGTGCGTTTTTCAATGCTTTGGAGGACATCGCACCGGGTCAGGTGGTGTTGGTCGCCCACGATTACGACTTAGGCACCTTCGCTGAACTCTCCCCTCAAGCCGCAACCATTTTGCAGCACTTGGCCGAGCGCGGGGCGCGCCTGATCAACGTGAGCCTGACCCCCCAGGGCCCCGCCCTGGCTGAGCGGGTGCTGGCCGAATCGTTGGAAGGCTACCGCGGCTACCACTATGGGGTCGATTATCTGCAGCTAGGTTATCTATCCGGCGAGGATATCGCTGCCCGAGCGGTGGGGGAGCTTTTCTTGGATCCGCGCCGCCTCGACTATCGTGAAGGGAGGCCGTTGGGTGAGTTCGCCGCGCTGCATGATGTGGGCGGCTGGAAGGACATCGATCTGGTGGTGGTGCTGGCCGCGGACCCGGCCGCCCTGCGCCGATGGGTGGAACAGGTACAAGGGCCTTACGGTCGAACCCTGGTGGCTGGGGTGAGTGCCCAGGTCGATCCTTTGGCGAGGCCTTATTACCGCTCCGGGCAGGTGCGGGGCTTGCTCAGCGGGCTGGTGGGGGCGGCGGAGTACGAGCAGCTGCGCGCTCGTCCTGCGGAGGCCTCGACCATGCTGGGCCCGCTCAGCTTGGCCCACGTGGCCATCGTGTTGCTTGTCCTCCTGGCCAATCTGGAAGTCCTCTTGGCGCGCGCTCTCAGGAGGCCCTGAGTGGAGCAGTGGTTGAGCGGTCCTGCCGGGACCTGGGTGGCTGCCACGCTGACCTTGATGGTCTTCAGCTTCCTTTTGGGCGATAATCCGCTTTACCGTTTGGCGGAGCACCTCCTGTTGGGCGCCACCGTGGCCTACGCAGTGGTGGTGGCGGTGCAGCAGGTGCTCATTCCTCGCCTCCTGGATCCGCTGGCGCGCGATCCGAGCAACAATTGGGTCCTGAGCGTCCCGCTCATGTTAGGCCTGTTGCTTTTAAGCAAAGTTCGGGCGAGCACCGCCTGGGTGGGAAACAGCGCGGTGGCCTTTATTTTGGGAGTGGGGGTGGCCTTGGCCATCGGCGGGGCTCTAAGCTCTTCGTTGGTGCCCCAGGTCCAGGCCTCACTGCTCTCGCTCTCGCCGGAGGAGGCGGGAGGGAATGTGGGACTGCTTCGCAACCTTACCCTGCTTTTGGGCACGGTGGGCAGCCTGGCCTACTTCTATTTTACCGTGGACGGGCGGCGGCTCGCCCTGCGCGGGCGAGCCGCCCTGCGTAACTTTTGGTGGGCCATCGGGCGCTGGGCGATCATGATCACCCTGGGCGCGCTGTTCGCCAATGGCCTGGTCTCGCGGCTGACCTTGCTCATCGATCGCTTCCAGTTCCTTTTGGGCGATTGGTTACAATTGCTCTAACGAGGGGCGATGGAGGAGTTACGCGATTCCTACCTCTTGGCAGACATCGGTCACGTCACCAGCCGCGTGGCGTTGCTGGATCGGGTGGCCGATGAGTATCGCTTCATCGCCCGCGGAGAGGCGCTGAGCACTCTGGAGCCGCCCTGGGAGGATGTGGCCCTCGGCTTGCGCGAAGCGGTAGTGGACATCCAAGAAACCACCCAACGTCCTCTCCTCAACCCGCAGGGAACTTTGTTGATTCCCGAGGACGACGATGGGCAGGGGGTGGATGGTTTTCTGGTCACCACCAGCGCCATGCGTCCCCTGCGGGTGGTCCTGGTGGGGCTGATGGGCTCTTGGAGCCTGGAGCGCGCCCAGCGCGTGGTCCACTCTACTTATGCTACGGTGGAGCGGGTCTTCGATATCGAGAGCTGGCGGCTGGGGGGCGGGGAGGAACTCGCCTGGCTAGCCCAGGCTCTCTCCTCCGACCGTTTGGACGCGCTATTGCTGGTGGGCGGCACCGAGGGTGGAGCGGTGGCTCCCATCGTAGAGATAGCTAAAGACCTGGCCCTTTTGATCCTCACCTATCGGGGCCAGCGGGAGCCGCGCGTCATCTACGCTGGCAACAGCGAAGCTCGACCCCTGGTTGCCCAGGTGCTGGGCAAGGTGGCCGATTTGCGGGTAGTGGAGAACGTGCTTCCGAGCTTCGAGATGGAGAACTACCTGGCCGCTCGGGAGGCGTTGGATCAGTTGCTATTGGAGGCGCAGCTGCCTACCCTCCCGGGCATTCGCGCCCTGGTGGAGGCCTGGGGCCTGGCCCCGGTTTACCCCGCTGCCCAGACCCTGGGCTGGTCTATCTCCTATTTGGCCCGGCAGTACGGCCTGGACATCTTGGGAGTCGATCTAGGCGCCTCCGGCATAACCTTGGTTAGCGCCCAGGGGGAGGAGCCCCCACGGATCGTCACCCGTGCGAATGGATTGGGCCGCGGGCTGGAGGGTTTTCTGAGCAGGCTGGGGATGGATCGCATTCGGCGTTGGCTTCCGGAGGAAGTTCCTGCGGAGGAGGTGGAGCGTCTTGCCTTGAGCAAAGCGTTGCATCCGCGGATGTTGCCCCAGGAGTGGGAGAACTTGTTGATTGAGCG
>JACPWV010000213.1 GCA_016196905.1 Chloroflexota bacterium
CGCCTTGGCCATGCAGCCCAAGATCATGCTCTTCGACGAGCCCACCTCCGCGCTGGACCCGGAGATGATCAAGGAGGTGCTGGACGTGATGGTGGAGCTGGCGCGCTCGGGGATGACCATGCTGGTGATCACCCACGAGATGGGCTTCGCCAAAGAAGTGGCCGACCGACTGATCTTCTTCGACGAGGGCAAGCTCATCGAGGAAGGCACCCCCGAGCGCATCTTTAATAACCCTCAGCACGAAAGAACCAAGCAGTTCCTCTCCCAGATCCTCTAGCCTCCCACATCGTGATCGATTCAATTGAAGGCAGTGAGAGCATGTAGGTCGCCTTTCCATAGGTGACCTGTGGGCCGAGCTGACCGACTCGGCCCACACTGTGTTTGACCCCCTGCAGCGGCCCACACTTTACCCACGAACGGAACATTTTCCATGGTAGGGAGGGGACGATGAATCGCGCCTGCTGGTTCGCCTTCGGCGAAGAGGGCAGGTATGGAAACCTGCCCTACAAATTATTTTCCGTAGCGAAGGGATTCGATAAAAATCTCGGCTACGGTTTGGGCAAGCTATCCAAGAACTCGCGCAGGATGCGATTGAACTCTTGGGGATTCTCCAGATTGGAGAGGTGACCTGCCTCTGGGATGATCTCCAGGCGCGCACCGGGGATCAGCTCGGCCATGCGCTGGGCATCGGCGGGCGGGGTGAGGATATCTCGCTCGCCAACCAGGATCAGCGTCGGCACGCTGATCTGGGGCAGCAAATCGGTGGAGTCGGCGCGCTGGGCCATGCCCCGCAAGGCTCCCACCAAACCTTGTATTGAGGTGTTTTGGATCATGTAGTTCACCCAGCGAACGACTAAGTTATTGTGCTCGCGAGTCGGTTCGGTGAGCAGGCGCGGTAGCAGCCGCTCGGCCACCGCGCGAGATCCCTCGTTCGTGGCTAATTGAGCCAAGTCTTCTCGCGCCTTCTGGCCTTCGGGGGTATCGGCCTGGGGCCTGGTGTCGGCCAGGATCAGGGCGCGAACGAGCTCGGCATATTTGCGGTAGAAGGCAAAAGCGATGTAGCTCCCCATGGATAAGCCCCCCAGGATGACCCGCTTCGTTTTCAAGTGATCCAGCAATCGGCGCAGATCCTCGGCCAGCAGCTCCATGCTGTAGACGCCCTCCGGCGCCGAGGAGGCGCCATGGCCGCGCAGGTCGGGCGCGATCACGCGGTACTTATCCCTCAGCGCCGAGATCTGCGGCTCCCACATGCTGCTGTCGAAGGGGAAGCCGTGAATCAAAAGCAGCGCCGGGCCTTCGGGACCTCCCTGGTCTAGATAATGCATCTCGAAATCATCGATCTGAAATACGGGCATTTTTGATTCACCTCCTCTTTTTCGAATATCGATAGGCTAAATAAATCCTCGGCGCCGATGCGATTAGCATACCATCGACATCGAACAAGAAGAGGACGACCCGCTCAGCCGTCCTCCTCCTCCCAAAAGGATCTCGACTAGGCTCCATGCGACTTGAGACCTCGCACATGAATAGTATAGAGAGGGCCTCTCTTTTATCTAGCTTGCGGCTCAAGATCGGAACGCCTGCCAAATCGCCTCGCGCCGCTGAGCGGGATGGCCGGCTCTAGCTTCTCTATAATTTCCGGCGGCGGGTAAATCGAGGGGTCGCCGGCCACCGCTGGGTCCAACAGGGGAATACAATCGCGGACGCCGCTGGCGTAGCGAGCGTAGTTGGCTTCCTGGGCCGTCACCGCCGGTTCCATCACAAAGTTTAGGAAGGCGTGGGCCCATTCGGGATGAGGCGCCGATCTGGGGATGCACCAATCGTCCTCCCAGATCGAGCTGCTGGAGGCTAACGGGTCATGGAAGTCTGGTCAAGATGGAAACGAGAGCCGAGGAGGCCGGCTTTCATTTTGGGCATGCGAACTAATCTCCGCTTTACGCAGGTCGCCCTGGAGCCTCAGTTTTTGTTTAAGGATGGCAGGGGAATAAAGAAAATTTACTCAATGCTCCCTAACTTCCCTTGCAAGCGCCAGCGATTGGTGGCCCTTCAGCTGAATGCGGGTCATCTCTCTTAGGGTCACGTCCAGCTTCTCATCGCGAAGGAGAGGTAGCTGCTGGCGGACTCTAGGGATCTCGTCGAGGTCCACCTCGGCCACCACCAAAGCTTCCTCAAAATAGGGAGCTTGTGCCAAAACCTCAGCCCGGGGAGAGAGCACTACGCTCCCACCGCCGAAGGTTATGCCGTCCTCCACTCCGACACGATTGCAGTAGGCCACAAAACAAGTCAGTAGTTCCGCATATACCTGGTTGAAACGAGGTGAGAGCTCTGGCGGTGCTTGGACTTCATCTTGGGAGACGAATCCATAGGCTGGCATAGCATTCACAATGACCAAGATATCGGCTCCCTCCAACCACAGCAGGTAGGCGCTGGACATATGCCAGGCGTCTTCGCAGATTAAGATCCCCATCCGGCCAAACGAAGAGTTCATGGACTCAAAGGAATTGCCCGCCGCGAAGAAACGACCGTCCTGGTAGATTCCGTAAGTGGGAAGGTATACCTTCCGGTGAACATGTAGGATTTTTCCTCCCGAAACATACCCCGAGGCGATATAGAAACGATGGCGCTGATCTTCCTCCACAAAACCGACCACCAAATCCAATCCGCGGCTGGCGTTGAGAAGTCTGCCCAAGTAGGTTTGATCATTTAACCTCAAGGCCACCGAGGGGACAAGATCTTTGAGGTAGTAACCCGTGAGGCTAAGTTCGGGGAAGATCAGCAATTGAACACCCTCGGCTACAGCTCGAGCGACGTAGTTCAAATGAATTTGCAAATTCGCTTCGAGATCACCTAGGATGGGTTTTATCTGGGCCAGCCCAATTTTGAAGGAAGACATAGGTGCTCCTGAGCCTACACGATCTTCCACCACGCTGAACTTACTGCTTGGAACGAGCTTCTCATCGTACTCGGACCAAGCGAACCCCGCGTCCTTCCTGTCGCAACAAATACTGTGCCATAAAAACGACACTCAGTGTGAAGGCCAGGATCATGGCCGAGAGTGCGTTGGTGATTGGAGAGACGCCGAAGCGGAGCATCGAAAAGATCTTAACGGGTAGGGTGGTGGAACCGGGCCCGGATACAAAGAAGCTCAGGAGGAAATCATCGAAGGAGAATGTGATGGAGACCAGAAAACCTGCTACCACAGCCGGGATAAGGAGGGGAAGGGTGACTTGACGGAAGGTTCCCCAGGGGGTGGCTCCCAAGTCGAAAGAGGCCTCCTCTAAAGTGCGATCCATCCCCGCCAAACGGGCTCGCACCAACAAGGTAACCACCGAGGTGTTCCACACCACGTGGGTAGCTATAATCGTGGGTAAGCCCAGTGGGACCCCCACGCGAACGAAGAAGATGAGCGAAGCCATGGCCACCACCACCTCGGGCGTGACCAGGGTCGCATAGATGAGGGTATTGAAAAACAATCGCAGGCGAGGGCCGACCCGTTGGAGGGCCAGCGCGGCCCCCAGGCCGAAGACGGTGGCCAGAAGGGCGTTCATCGAGGCCACCAACAGGCTGTTTTCCAGGGAGCGGACGATGGTGACATCTCGGAGGGCGTCGCCAAACCAATGGGTGGTGAACCCACCCCAAACGGAGACCAAGCGCGAATCATTAAAGGCATATATGATGACCACCCCAATGGGAATGTAGAGAAAAAGATAGGCCAGCGCCGAATGCAGCCTCAGCCAGGGTTCGACGATTGACTCCAACCCTCGGCGCCGTTCCAGGACTGCCCGTCGCGCTACGCGGGGCAGTTCTTGGACCTCAACCGCTTTCATCAGAATACCTCTAGGCAAAAGGGTCCTCCGCCCGCCGCCCCAGCCTGCGCATATACACGGTGATGACAAGCAGCAGAAGAACGATGAGGCTCACCGCGGCGGCGGAACCGAAGGCCCAATCCCGGGTGGAGACGAATTGGCTGGTGATGAGCCCCCCCATGAACAAGATCTTTCCTCCTCCCAAGATCTGGGGAACGACATATTCACCGGTCAGGGGAATAAAGACCAACATCAACCCGGCGATCACCCCCGGCAAGCTCAAGGGCAAGGTGATGTTGCGGAAGGTGGCCAGGCGGCCCGCCCCCAGGTCCTTAGAAGCTTCCAAGAGCGTCTTATCCAATCGCTCGAGAGAGACATAGAGGGGAAAGACCATCAAGGGCAGGTAGTTATAGACCAAACCGAGGAGGATGCCCCAGGGCGTGAACAGCAGGCGCACCGGCTCTGAGACCCAGCCCAGGTTCATTAGCAAGGTATTAAGTAGCCCCCGATCATTGATCAGAATGGTGATCCCGTAGGTTCGGATGAGAAAGCTGGTCCAGAAGGGGATGATCACCAAAAGCAGCATCAGCAGTTTGTGTCTATGCACCCGGGTTGCCAAGAAATAGGCGAGGGGGTATCCGAGTATCAAGCACCCCAGGGTCCCGGCGGAAGCCATGGCCAGGGTGGTCAAGAAGGTCTTGGAATAAATGGGCTGGGCCAGGCGCACATATTGGTCGAAGCTGAACCCCAGTTCGATGCCTCCGTAGGCACCTCGATGCCCAAAGCTGAAAATGAACGCGAAGGAGAGGGGGATCACAAAGAAAAAGAAGTACCAAACGCCTGCTGGCAATACCAGCCAGCGGCTCGCAGAGGGTGACGCGGCTCGGTCCGTCGTCGGTCGCAACATCGTCGATCTTGGACAGTGAGGTGGGGAGCCCCGCGGTGTCGAGACTCCCCACCTCGACCGCTCTAGGCAGCCAAAAACGCGGCCCAGACCTCGTCCAGCAAACGGGTGCCTTCCGTTCCTCGATCCGCCGTCGGCTCTAGCTTAGCAAGGACATCCGCAGACGGGTAAATAGCCGGGTCGCTGCGGATCTCCTCGGGGATCAAGGGAAAGGAGTCTTTATTGGCTTGGGCGTAGTAGCTGTATTCGATCTCCCGCGCGCAGACCTGGGGATCCATCATATAGTTGAGGAAGGCGTGCGCCGCATTGGGATGGGGCGCTGAGGCCAGGATGCACCAGTTGTCGATCCACAACTCGGTCCCCTCGCGCGGCACCACGTAGGTCACGGGCACTGGGGGATCTTCGAAGACGAGGGCCAGGAAGTCGCCGTTCCACCCCATGGAGAGGACGGTCTGCTGGGTCTTGATCAAATCTTTGTATACCGAGGTGATCGTACTCACATGGGGTTTCAACTCCAGCAGCTTTTGCTTGGCCTGCTCTAACTCCCCTGCATCGACGGAATTCCAGGAATAGCCGAAGAGTTTGAGGGCCGCGCCCACCACGTCCACGTTCACGTCCAGGACGCTGACCTGGCCGGAATACTTCTCCGCCAGTTCCCAAAACTCGGCCCACGAGGTCGGCCGTTCAGTGACGATGTCGCTTCGATAGCCGTAGCCGGTAGTGCCCCAGTCTTTGGGTACGCTGTAGCGATTGCCGGGATCCCAGGGCTGATCCATGAATTTGGAATCCATGTGCGAGATGTTGGGCAGCCGGCTGTGGTCCAACTCCAGCAGGAACCCCTCGATGGCCAGGATCTGAACCATGTAGCCGGTCGGAACTACGACATCGTACCCGGTGGCTCCCGCCTGCAGCTTGGCCAGGAGGTCCTCGTTGGAGGCATAGAAATCCTCCACGATGGAGACCCCCAATTGGGTTTTGAACTCCGGGACCAGGTCGGGATGGATGTAGGCCGACCAGTTGTAGAGGTTGAGCTCTCCCTCCAACTCTCGGGTCGGTGGCGGGGGCTGCACCCCGCAGGCGGCCAAGAAAGCGGCACTCCCGGTGGCCATCCCCATTTGCAGAAACTCTCGCCGTGTAACTCGCGGACGCAAAATCCGCACGGTCATCTCGCGTGCCATTTCCTCACCCCTCCCTCTCGTGGGAGGCTACTCCCTCCTCCGGCAAGATCAGGCTCGACTCCAAAGCCCAGGACAGCTGTACCAGCTCCCCAGCGGCCAAGCGGGGGGTGGCCGAGTCTATCTCACTGTTTTGCCGACGAGCAATGATCGTTCCCAAGCCGTTCACCCCCACCCGGTATTCGGTTTGCTCGCCCAAATAGGTCGAGGACGCAACGCGGCCCACGAGCCCCGACGGAGCGTCGGAACTCACGGGGGCCAAGCGAACCTTCTCCGGTCTCACCGCCACGGTGATGCGCTGCCCAGGGCGTGCCCCACTGTGAGGAGGGAGAGCCAAGTGCATTCGACGATCAACAGCAACTACAAGCCCACCTTCGCTACGGATCACCTCCCCTCGGAAGAAATTAGAGAGGCCGATGAAATCGGCCACGAAACGCGTACGCGGCCTCTCGTAGACCTCGATGGCCGTACCCAGCTGCTCCAGGCGGCCGGCGTTCATCACCGCAATGTAATCGGACATGGTGAGGGCCTCCTCCTGATCGTGGGTGACGTAGATGAAGGTGATGCCCACCGTCCTTTGGAGGCTCTTCAACTCGAGCTGCATGGCCTTGCGTAGCTTTTGATCTAGAGCGCCCAGCGGCTCGTCCAGGAGGAGAACTGTGGGGCGGTTGATCAGGGCGCGGGCGAGGGCCACCCGCTGCTGCTGGCCCCCGGAAAGCTCGTGAGGACGGCGCCGCTCCAAGCCCGTGAGCTGGACCATGGCCAGTGCCTGCTGAACGCGGCGGGCGATCTCTGGCACGGATACCTTTTTCTGTTTGAGCCCATAGGCCACGTTTTCCTCAACGCTCATATGCGGGAAGAGAGCATAATGCTGGAAGACCATGTTCACATTGCGTCGGTAGGGGGGGATGCCCAGCACATCCTGGCCGGCGATGCGGATGATGCCCTGGCTGGGGTGTTCGAAGCCGGCGATCATGCGCAGGGTGGTGGTCTTGCCGCACCCGGAAGGGCCCAAAAGCGAATAAAATTGCCCGCTTTGGATGCGTAAGGTCAGGCCCTCCACGGCCACGACCGAGCCGAAATACTTGGTCACCCCTTGTAGTTCGACATCCCAACTTTCAGGCATTACCAACTTATCCCTAGAGTAAGAATTCATACGCTTAAGGGGTGAATCGAAGATTCAAACCATTCTAAGTCGACTTCGGCGCCCTGTCAATGGTGGTCTTCCTTGCGTGGCTTTGGGCTTAGCCTTATAATCGCTATACTCCCCCACGAGGTGAACATTGCGAGTTTTAGTGTTGGGCGGCGCCGGGGCCATGGGCTGGGTGGCCGCCGACATCCTGGCCCGCGAGGGCGATGTGGATGAGGTCGCGGTGGCCGACCTGGAAATTGACCGCGCCCAGCGGGTGGTCGAGCGCTTCCCCGCCGGTGTGGGCCGTGCCTTAAAGGTCGATGTCAACGATGGGCCGGCCCTGGTCCGGGCTATGCGCGGCGCGCAGGTAGTGGCCAACTGTGTCTGGTACCCTCTCAACCTGCAAGTAATGCGAGCCACACTCCAGGCGGGGGTCCATTATGCCGACTTGGGCGGCCTTTACCACATGACCCGTCGGCAGTTCGAGATGGATTCCGATTTCCGGGCGGCCGGGCTGACCGCCATCCTGGGCATCGGCGCCTCGCCCGGGGTCACCAACCTGATGGCCAAGTACGCTGCCCAGCAGTTGGATCGAGTGGATGAGGTATATATCTACTCGGGTACCCGCGCTCTGGATGGGGAGGAACGCACCAGTTTTACGTTTTCAGCGCGCACCATGCTGGACGAGATCCTGCTGCGCCCGGTGATCTACCGCGACGGTGAGTACATCGAGGTGGAGCCCCTCTCGGGGGAGGAGCTGATCAACCTCCCCGAGCCGGTGGGGCCCATGAAAGGCCACCTGACCCTTCACTCCGAAGTGGCGACCTTGCCCATCACGCTCCAGGTGCGGCGGGCGGTGGAGGTGCGCATCTGCTGGTCGGACGCGCTCGTCTCCCGCTTAAAGTTCTTGGAGGAGCTGGGGCTGACCAGCCCAGAACCCATCGACTTCAATGGGGCGCGCATCGCCCCCCGCCAGTTCTTGGATCGCTTTCTCCCCCAGCCCTTGATGGGCCCCTCGGGAAAGAACTTGGTGGGAGCCATGCTGACTATCGTGCGCGGCGAGAAAGAGAGCCGGCCCATGGAACATCGCTTGACCACCCTGCGTCGCGAGGACCCCCAGCACGGCTATAGCTTGGTGGGCAAGGGGACAGGGCTTCCCCTGGCCATCGCCTGTCGCATGCTGGGCAGCGGGCGAGTTGCCGGGCCGGGCGTGCTCGCCCCCGAAAGCGGCCTGGACCCCGTCGAGTTCTTTAAAGAGCTGACCCGCCATGGCCAGGCCGTCGAGGTGGCGACTAAGGCGGTCATCGTCTGATCATCAGAACCATCGTTGGAACCAGAGGGAACTAGGATTGAGTACGATCTGGAGATGGGAGGCAAGTTGGTCAAGAGCGAAGCGAGCCAGCGCATCCCGGTCATCGACCCGGGCACTGAAGAGGTAAACAGCAGCGCACGGCTCGGCACCCCCGGGAATGCCCAGCGGTATCCTTACCACGAATACGTCAAGGAGAGCGAGAACTAGGATGACGGATCATGCCAAAGAGCGCCTCTCGCCCGTCTGGCTGCGCTACGGCGAGGTGGAGGTGGAGCGCGGCGAGGGCGTTTGGCTCATCGACCGCCAGGGAAATCGCTATCTGGACTTCACCTCGGGCATCGCCGTGGTCAGCACCGGCCACGCCCACCCTCAGGTGGTGAGGGCCGTCCAAGAACAAGCGGCCAAATTACTGCACGGGCAAGCCAACCTCGTCTACCACCAGCCTCTCCTGGAGTTGGTGGAGGCCCTGGCCCAGGTCATGCCTCACCCCAGTCTGGATACCTTCTTCCTCTCCAACTCGGGCGCCGAGGCCGTGGAGGCCTCCATCAAATTGGCTAAGCAAGCCACCGGCCGGCCCAACCTGATCGCCTTCCAGGGCGGCTTTCATGGTCGCACCTACGGGGCGCTCAGCCTCACCACCTCCAAGACCCTGTATCGGGTAGGGCTCGAGCCTTTGCTGGGCGGCATTTACTTCGCCCCGTTTCCGTATCCTTATCGGATGGCTATTGAGCCCGAGGCTTGTGGGCAGGTCTGCCTGGAACAGCTGGAGACGATGTTGACTACCCAGGTCGATCCTCGCACCGTGGCGGCCATGATCGTGGAGCCGATCCTGGGCGAGGGTGGGTATGTGTTCCCGCCTCGGAACTTCCTGCCGGGCCTGAGGGCGATCTGCGACAAACACGGCATCCTGCTCATCCTAGACGAGGTTCAGACCGGTTTCGGGCGAACCGGGAAGATGTTCGCGGTGGAACACACCGGGGTGCGGCCGGACATCCTGGTCATGGCCAAGGGCATCGCCTCCGGGCTGCCTTTGAGCGCCATCGCCGCGCCGCGGTCGCTGATGGAGAAG
>JACPWV010000214.1 GCA_016196905.1 Chloroflexota bacterium
GGTGGTTAAAATAATCGCGGGAATACACACCGTGAATCCTACCGGAATATGATAAAGGAGTTCGGCATGAAGCTCTCGGGGATCCATCACATCACCTTGATCTGCTCCGACATGGAGCGCACCGTCAAGTTTTACACTGAGGTGCTGGGCCTCGTACTGGTCAAGCGCACCGTTAATTTCGATGACCCCTCGGCCAAGCATTTCTACTTCGGCGACGAGCGGGGCAGCCCCGGGAGCCTGGTGACCTTCTTCGAATATCCAGGCGGGGCTCCGGGTCGGTTGGGCATCGGCGTGACCCACCATCTGGCTTTCATCGTGGAGGATGAGGAGGAGCAGCGGCGCTGGAGAGAGCGGCTGGTGACCCATGGGGTGCAGGTCACAGCGATGATCGATCGCAGGTATTTCAAATCGATCTATTTCAGGGACCCAGACGGCGGGATCCTGTAGATCGCCACGCGCGGCCCGGGCTTTGCCGTGGACGAAGACGCGCAACACCTGGGCGAGAAGATGATCGTTCCCGAAGAGCTACGGGTGCGCGCTCGATGAAGGTGGCGACCCTGGTCTTGGGCTTGCTCCAAACCAACTGCTACTTGGTTTGGGACGAGGCGACCAAGCGTGCGGTGGTCATCGATCCCGCCGCTGAGGCGCACCAAATCACCAGCCGCGCCAAGGCCGAAGGTATACAAATCGTGCGCATTCTGGCTACTCATGCCCACTTCGATCACGTCCTGGGCGCCGCCGAACTGTCCCAGGCCACGGGTGCCCCCTTCTCCATCCATCGCGACGACGAGCCGATCTTGCTCGCCATGCAAGAGCGGGCGGCCGCGTTCCTGGGGCTGCACGTCGGCTCGCCCCCCAAGGTGGATGGGTATCTTAAGGAGGGCGATGAGGTTGAGCTAGGCACGCAGCCTTTATTAAGGGTGATCCACACCCCGGGCCACTCGCCCGGCAGCATCAGTTTATTCGATGGCCGCGAGCGGGCTTTCGTGGGCGATGTGCTCTTCGCCGGCTCCATCGGCCGCACCGACCTGCCCGGGGGCTCCTACGAAGCCCTGTTGCGGTCGATCCAGGAGAAATTGGTGCCCCTGGGGTCCGATGTCGTCGTATACCCTGGCCACGGACCCTCAACGACCATCGCCCGCGAGCAGCAGTATAATCCCTTCTTGCAGCCGCCCTATGCGGTGAGGTGAGGTGGTGCCTGAGCGCGCGATGGTGATCATGGCCCACCCCGACGACCCCGAGTTCTCCTGTGGGGGTACGGTGGCCCTGTGGGCTCGCCAAGAGAGGGAGATCGTTTACGTGCTGTGCACCAGCGGCGACAAAGGCAGCGAAGATCCAGCCATGACCCCTCAGCGCCTGGCGGAGATCCGCGAGGAGGAGCAGCGCCGCGCCGCCCAGCGGCTCGGCGTCGTGGAGGTGGTTTTTCTGCGTTTCAGGGACGGTGAGTTGATGCCCGATCTGGAACTCCGCCGGGCCATCACCCGCGCCATCCGTCGCTATCAGCCGGACATCGCCATCATCCCCGATCCGGCACGCTACTATTTTGGGAGCAGTTTTGTCAACCACCCCGATCACCGCGCCGTGGGCGAGGCGGCGCTGGCGGCCATCTATCCCGCCGCCCGGGATCGGCTCAACTTCCCCGAGCTTTTGGAGGAGGGACTCGAACCTCACAAGGTCAAAGAAGTCTACCTCAGCGGCGCCAGCGAACCCAATGTGTGGATCGACATCGGGGAGGTGCTTAGCTTAAAGATCGAGGCTTTGCGGGAGCACAGGAGCCAGTTCGCGGATTTCGCCTGGGTGGAGGGTCGACTTCGAGAGCCCTACCGGTTCCCGGGCCAACCCGAGCACATCCGCCACGCCGAGGCATTTAAACATCTTTCCATTGGTTGAGACGTGGCGATCCTCGAGAGGGATGGCGTCGAGCACGCGGGCGATCCCTCCCGCTCTCCCCTCCCCTGAGTAGGGGAGGGGAGGCCCTGTTATTTCGGGTGACATCGAGTAGAGGGCAACGTTGGATCGAGTAGCGTCGCGCTTCAGCCCGACAAAGCAACCGTGGCCCTGAAATGAGGCGCTACAGGAAGGCGGGAGGGGACGAACTCGAGCCTGAGGGACAATACCGGTCTGTCATGCTGAGCCCCGAAGGGGCGAAGCATCTCATTCGATACTATGAGCAAGCAGTACTACGTCTACATCATGACTAACCGATCGGGGACACTCTATACTGGTATGACGGGTGACTTGAGGCGGCGCGTTTGGCAACACAGACAAAAGGTGGTCAAGGGTTTCGCGCAGAAGTATAACATAACCCGCCTGGTTTATTTTGAATCAACGGATGATGTCCGCTACGCAATAGCCCGCGAGAAACAGATCAAGGGCTGGGTTCGGGCGAAAAAGATTGCGCTGATCGAGTCCCTGAATCCCCAATGGAGGGACTTGAGCGAGGATGGGGAATGAGCAGGAGATCCTTCGCCTTCGGCTCAGGATGACATTAAGAAGATAAGATGCCGCGCACCA
>JACPWV010000190.1 GCA_016196905.1 Chloroflexota bacterium
GCTTTAGCTTCCCAGGGCTAGCCAGGACAGCAGGGTTCAGGCCCTCTTTTCGCTGGGCGTGGCGTTCAATGTCTGAAGGAGCCGGATCCAATCCTCCACGCTCAAGTCCTGGGCTCGGCTCCGCTCCGAGAGGCCTGCCTGGCGCAGCGCCGCCTCGATCTCCTGGCTCGATCGGCCCGTGCCCTGGGCCAAGGCGTTGCGCAGGTATTTTCGGCGTTGGGAGTAACCCGCTCGCACCATCTCGAAAAATCGTTCGCGCTCGCCATGCCCCAAGGGGGGTATCCTCGTGTCGAGGCGGAGCACCGCCGACTCCACCCCGGGGGATGGCCAGAAGGCCCCGCGCGGCACGCGGGCTACCAAGCGAGGCCGGCTGAAGAACTGCACACTGACCGCCAACAGGCTCATCTGTCCAGGGCCCGCCACGATGCGCTGGGCTACCTCGCGCTGGACGGTCACCACCATCCGCTCGGGCGAAGGGATAGATTCGAGCAGGTGCCGCAGAAGGTGGGAGGTCAAATAATATGGCAGGTTCGCGACGACTTGATATCGCTCGGTCCCGATCCTGGCCGCGCGCAGGAGGGAACCGGGATCGACTTTTAGAATGTCGCCTTCGATCAGGTGAACGTTGGATAGATCGGCTAGCGTTTGGCGCAAAATGGGCATGAGCCGTGTATCGATCTCCACGGCGATGACGCTGCCGGCTCGCTGGGCTAGGGCACGCGTGAGTGTCCCCAGGCCCGGCCCCACCTCGAGGACGACATCCCCCGGCTCGAGTTCGGCCGCCTCGACCAGGGAACGGATCAGCGCCGCGCTGGTGGCAAAATTCTGCCCCAAGCTTTTCTTGGGTCGAAGGCCAAAGCGGGCCAGGGTGCGTCGCGGGGAGAGGAGGAGACTGGGATTGTTCGGTCGGATGCCGGGGGTCATGACCTGGTCGGGGTGCTGGGCAGGTGAGAGCGAGCTCATCGCTCCGCCGGCCAGGCGGGGACGACCCAGGGAATCTGTTCGGGTGGGGGGACTGGTTCCAGGAGGTACACATCCACCCAGCGCCGCCACAGGACCAGCTTGTCCTCGTCGTAGGCCAGATCGATGCGGCGGCCCTTGATCGCCCCGCCGGTATCCGCCGCCAGAGCCGTGCCGTAGCCGGGCACATAGACCAGACTCCCCAGACGGATGGCGCGCGGATCCACCGCCACCACGCCCCGGGTGGCGCGAATCCCGGTGCGGGTAATGCCGTAGGCAGGGTGAGTGCGCGACTTTCCCGAAGTGGCCGCGGTGTAGGAAGTGGCCAGCATGCGCAGATGCCGCCAGTAGCGCAGGGGGCCCTGAGGCGTGGCCAGTTCGCGGATCGCAATCCGGGTACCATAGGCCATCACTCTCGGCGTGGGCTCCTGAACCACCCACTCCTGCTCCACCATGCGGCGGGCCTCCTCTCCATCCTCGTAAACGACGCGCACCAGGCGGCGTCGCAGGCCCTCGGCGCCGGCTTGCAGCGTTTGCCACTGATCCAGCTCCGTCTCGGGGTTAGGGACCCAGCGCGTCTCGAAAGGGATGGCTCTCTCCTCCACCACGAAGCGCTCTGAGACGCGCACCACGCGAATGCTCATCTGGGCTGAGAGGGGTGTGTCTAGGGAGGGCAACGTGTAGTCTTTCCCCCGCAGGGCGATCCCCTCCTGGGCTAGCGCATCGGCCACCCTGTCGCCCACCACCCGCACCGGCACGCGACGACCATCGGCTTGAAGAGTCAAGGGAACGCCCCGCTCGATGAAGACGCGCAGGCCCGGGGCGATAGGTGTCTGCAGGCTCGGTCGAACCTGATCGCCGGCGAAGAGGTATACACCCTCCTGCCACAGCGCCTGCCCTAGCGTGGGGGCCAAGCTGTCGAAAGTCACCGGGATCCCCTCTTCGATCACTTGCACGGGGATGGAGCGACGGACCGTCAAGCGTAGCGGTCGCGCTTCACCGTCCCGAGGGAGGGGTGACTCGGAGGCCACCTCCTCATCCTGCAGAAACAGGCGATCCCTAGGCCCGATGATAATGTCTGCCTCGCGCAGGGCCTCCCCGACGCTACGCGCGTGGGTCTCCAGCCGGCGGGTCCGCCCGCCCAGCTCGAGCAGGATGGGCTGTCCTCGCTGCACGGTTATGGTCATTCCGTTTCGGAGAGCGGTGCTTCGATGGGGGAGCACGATGTCCACGGGACCCAAAGTGAGGCCTTGTTCTTCCAACAAGGCGCCCACCGTAGTTTGGTGGGTGCGCAAACCAACCCGGTGTCCATCGAGCAACAAAGTCACCGGGACCTGTGTGGCGCTGTAGCCCCAGGTCATCGCCAGTGCGATGGTAGCGGCCAGGGATAGTAGCAGGAAGCCCGGCTGGAGCCGCAGGCCGGTGACGGGCGGGACCAGCTCCGCCACCGCGGCTGGGGTCTCAAGCCCAGCTAGGGTGGTTTGGGAACTCAATGCTGAGCCTCGACCCGCATGAGTCGATTCTTTACGTGCGCTGCAGGGTCAGCCTGGATAAGCCCCTCCATCTTCCCAAGACAAGAAGTCCCCAACCAGCGGGACTCCGAGATGAGGTCGTGCACCCTCTGTCGATCCACCGTGCGCGGCATACCGAGACCTGGTAGCTCCAGTCAGGTGCCCCTGCGGCGCCCAGGTGGCACTACTTACCGTTGCTTCCTTCCGGACCTGGCGGGGTTCGTAGGCACCCGCCGCGCAGGACCCAACCTTCATGGCCCCGTGATCGCGGCAGGTCCCGAGCAGGCGGACCTCGAGAGGGAATTCGACCCCGCTATAGCGGATTGCGGGTGCAGGGCACCGCTAGCTCCCCGTCTAGCACGACCTCGCCTTATGCTACTCAAAAGCCGTCCGAATGTCAACGCTCAATTTCTTATGTCGAATGTATCGATCTTACGATTTTATGGTGGCTTGCCGAAGCATCATCGATGGGGCCGGATCGATTTATCGATTCGACCACTACCGCGATAGACCTTGGTCGAAGATCGACTCTTCTACCGATTCCGTTCTCGGGAATGGGGCTACGATCGCGAGACGGGGGTTGGCCGCATCGCGTGCCTGAGGGAGAGTTGCAGCGTGCCCAGGCTAGCCACGCTGGTCAGCAAAGGGATCAATAACACGCTGATCCAGGGCGCGATGCCCAGGGCCAGGATGAGCGCGCCCCAGCGCGCATCGCGGGCGACCAGGAGGATCAGGGCGGGGGCGAAGAAGAGGAGATCCTGGACTTGAAAGTAGGGGGTGAGCAGCACCCCCCAGGCCCAGGCCGCGGCGAAGTTTATCTCGTTGGAGGGACGCTTCCACAACCATAGGCCAAGGAGTGCCAGCCCGACCCCCCACAAGGGAACCTTGATCTCCACGGGCAGGATGGACAAGGGGGAATAGCCGTCCTGGAAGAACCACTGCTGCCAATAATCCGACCCGGGCACACCGCTGGCCAGGGTGAGGATGGCGAAGCCTACCAAGCCGCCGCCGACCAGCGCCGCTTCGCGCCAGCGGCGCAGCCGCCACACCTCGATGCCGAGCCAAAGCAGGAAGCCCAATATCAGGTGGGGCTTGAGCAGGGTCAGGGCGAAGGGGAGCAGAGCCAGGCTGTATTGATTGCCCTGGCGCCACCAGCGATAGCCCAGCGCAGCGCCGAAGAGCATCCAAGGGGTGAAGTTGCCCACCCACAGCGTGTAGAGGGAGACGGGCCACACCAGGAGCCAGACCGCGCCCTCCCGCAAAGCCGTGGCGGCTAACAAGGCCGCGCTAGATAGCATGAAGATGGCGAAGGCGATCTCGGGCGGCAACGTGCCCAGGGGCGCTAGCAGGGCGGCTATCCAGCCGGGGTAGGCATAGCTGGGCGTGGGGCGGAAGTGCTGGAGGAAATCGTACCCCTTGTCGGGGTGGCTCAGGACCAGAAAAAGGCCTAAAAAGCCGAGGTACGCTCCCCAGATCGCCGCGCGAACGACCCAACTCGGGACTCGCTGCGTCTTCCGCAAGAGCGAGGTGAATACCATTTCAGGGCCTACTCAGGCTGCCACGTCCGTCGGCTTCGCTGGGGATTTTCGAAAAGGCGGAGGGGGCGGGATTTGAACCCGCGATCCCTTTCGGGACACACGCTCTCCAGGCGTGCGCACTAGACCAGGCTATGCGACCCCTCCAAGCTCAGCCATAAATTTTACCAAACTTGACGATTTTCGTCTAAGGATAAAGTTTCACCGCCATATCATTAAGTGGTCAGCATAGCGATTGTTAGGTGTCTTTTGAAAATTTGAGCGCAACGGAGTTAATGCAATAGCGTAAATGGGTTGGTTCCGGTCCATCATCAAATACATGCCCCAGATGGGCATCACAGCGGCTGCACAGAACCTCTATGCGCATCATCCCGTAGCTCGTGTCAGTTTCAGTTCGGATGTTTTCTGGCGCGATCGGCGCCCAAAAGCTTGGCCAGCCTGTGCGAGAATCAAACTTGGTGTCGGAGCTAAACAAGTCATTTCCACAACAGACACACTTGTATATTCCCTTTTCTTTCAAGTCGTAGTACTCGCCTGTGAAAGGTCTTTCCGTCCCTTTTCTTCTGGTGATCCAGAATTGCTCAGGCGTGAGTTCTCGCTGCCACTCTTCATCGGTCTTAACAATTTTGTGATTCATTGCCGCTCCTCTCATCCCACTAAGAACCCATCTCTAATGATACATGAGGTCGATACTGGCTCAAAGCAGTTTTTCACCTGTAGCCAGCAAAGCGATAGAGAGATTTGGTCCGCAATGCGAAGCGGAGTGGGAATCAGAGCGAGAAGAGCCAATCGATCATGAAGGCCCGGCTTCCGCCGGGCCTTCAAATGCCATCAGAGTCAGCCCTAATCGTCCGGGCAGGTCGAGGGCGGCAGGTTCGGGATGTTGGTGACGCTGTAGCAGATCCTCTCGAACCGGTTGCGGGGCCCCATGCGAGCCGTCGCCGGAGAGATGATCACCCGCTCAAACGGGTTGCACGGATTGTCCCAGAAGCCGTCTCCGCCGCTAGCGATATCCATGGCCACGTTCCCGTGGGCCGACACGTCGTGGATGAAGTTGTCGTGCGCCCCGTTCACCAGGCGGATGCCGCCCTGGGTATCCGTGACGAGCCCGGTTGGCCCGCCTCGTCCTACCGCGCAAATGGAACCGCTAGCATTGGCCTCGCTGAACCCGATGTCGACGTTGTAAGTATCCCTGCCGTCGAGGAGCATGGCGGTGGTGTCCTCAGCCGAGGTGATCAGCCAACGAACAATCACGTCATGGGTATTGTGCAGCCAGAGGCCGCGGCGCTCGTCGTAGGTGAAGTCATTGCAGAAGGTTTCACAGCCGGCTCCGATCTCGATGAAGGACGAGTTCTCGGCATGGAAGCCGTTCATCATCGACTTCAGCTTGCTATCGACGATCGAGATGTGCGACGAGGACTCGACCAGCACCCCGTCCCCATTCATCCGGTTGACCTCGATGCCATCCAGGGCGATGTTGGCCGAGGAAGTGAGCCGGACGCCGATCCCCGCACTGTTCGCCACCACGTTCTCGATAGTAGTCGGGTTAGTCACTTCGACCAGCCAGACTACGGGATGGGTCGGATCCGTGTCATTGTACTCCACCACGATCCCAGCCACATTGAAGAATTTGGTTACGCGGCCTCTCGAGTTGTCCACCTTCAACGCCCAGCCGCCAGAGCTGGGAGCCGTGATCTTCCACGGACCGATCACGAACGGGTCCGCCGCGGTGCCCGATCCGCTCGCGACACACGCGCAGCTTACAAAGTCGCTATCGGACGTGATCGTGATGGCCGCATGGGGCGGCGGGGAGGCCGCCTGCGCCACGGTGCTAACTGCGAGAATCATGAGAGTTACGATGAGAAGCAAGCCTACTCTTCGCGAGCTATGCATGTTCCGTCCCCCTCCCTTGGGTAGTTAAGCGAGCCGAACCGTGCGCGTATAAGGTTTGCTTGGGGTCGACCCCTTCGCCCTCCTTTCTATCGGTGCAGGCATGCTGAAAGCTCTATCCTATCTCACTCTTGCTATGACTCTCTCGCCGCCCAATCCCTGGGTTAAGATGGCCCTGAAATATCTCAGTTCCACAAGATCAAAGCACAACGTCGAGAAGACGGATCGACCCCTGGAAGTGTACAAATAAAGTATGTCAGCTCTTCCTGTCCTGTATTCGGCTCTCTGTATCTCATCCCACCTGACTCTTTTCTTCCGATTCAACTTGAATATCTTGCTGA
>JACPWV010000015.1 GCA_016196905.1 Chloroflexota bacterium
CTACGGGGTGGTTGGGGTTATCACACCCTGGAACTTTCCCTTTACTCTCCCCTTGGCGGTTAGCGTGCCCGCGCTCCTGGCGGGCAACAGCGTGGTTCTCAAGTCCAGTGAGTATACGCCTTTGGTGGGGGAGAAGGTCCGCCAGCTGATGGGGGCCGCTGGATTTCCGCCGGGGGTCCTTCAGGTGGTTCAGGGGGATGGGAAAGTGGGTGCGGCGCTCATCCAGGCCAGGGTGGACAAGATCGCTTTCATCGGGAGCACACGGACGGGGCGGAAGATCCTGGCCGCCGCCGCGGAGCATTTGATCCCGACCCTGCTGGAGTTGGGGGGCAAGGATGCGGCCATCGTCTTGGAGGATGCGCCCTTGGAGATGGCAGCCACCGGGATCGTCTGGGGCTCCATGATCAATGCCGGCCAGGTGTGTACGAGCATCGAGCGGGTCTACGTGGTGGACGCGGTGGCCGATCGCTTCATCGATTTGGCGAAAGCGGAATTGCAAAGACTGCGCCCAGGCGTAGAGATTGGACCTCTCACCTCGAAGCGGCAGCTGGAAATAGTCGAGGCTCAGACCCGAGAGGCGCTGGAGAGAGGTGCTCGGTTGGTACACGGAGGGAAGGCGGGGAGTGGTCTCTTTTTCGAGCCGACCCTTCTTGTCGATGTGCATCCCCAAGCCCTCGTGATGCGGGAGGAGACCTTTGGGCCCCTCCTCCCCGTGGTGCGGGTTCGGGATGAGGAGGAGGCGATCCGCCGCGCCAATGATACCCTTTATGGGTTGGCGGCCAGCGTCTGGACCAAAGACGCTGGGCGTGCCTTCCGGGTTGCCCAGTGCCTTCAAGCTGGCATGGTGACGGTCAATGACCACTCGGTCAACTATTTCCTACCCGACGCTCCCTGGGGAGGGGTCAGGGAAAGCGGGTTCGGTCGCTACCACGGTCGGCAGGCTCTCCTGGAGTTTGTCCAGCCTAAGACCATGGTGGGGGAGCTGATCACCCTCAAGCGGCGGCTGTGGTGGTATCCCTACGACGAGAAAGCTTATCCCCTATGGGATGCCCTGAGCGTCCTGTTCGCACCCCGCAGCCTGTGGCAGAAGCTCAGGGGCCTGCTGCGCGCTTTGCGCTACATCGATCTGCGCCGCCTGCTATGAGGGTGTCGCCTATCCATCGCCCACTTCGATCCAATCCCAGAGCAAGATGACGAAGGGGCCAGAATCTATAACCCCTTCGTGTGTTGGTCAGTCGTCACCTGTCGGGGAAAACGAAGTCGGGGAGGTCCTGCGACGCTGTTCTTGTGCAGGCTACGGGCTGGCCGACGCTTTAGGGACCTTCAAGACCTGGCCCGGGCGGATGAGGTTGGGATTTGAAATCTGATTGAGATCAGCCAGGGCCAGCGCGGTGGTATTGTAGCGCGCCGCGATGTTGCCCAGCGTATCTCCCGGTTGAATGGTGTAAAGCTCAAAGCCCTCGGTGGGACCCTCGGCCGTTCCAGATTGGGACATAAGCACAGCCCCTAGAGTTAAAAGGATGCCAGCGGTGACGAGAAAGAGGACTGCCCCTAAGTAGACCGTCCGCCGCGGTGAACCCTCGGCCGGCAGCGCACCCTTCACCCTCTGAAGCGCCGTGACCGAAGTTTGAATGGCCTCCTGTGCCAACTGGCGCGCCCGATCCATTGCCTTCGCCGCTTTAGAACCGTCCGGTTGCGCTAAGAGGCGATCCTTTAGGCTTTGGCTTGGACGAGGACCATCGCGTTTCTTCTCCATTACCGCCTCCTCTACCACCAATCTGCCTGGCTGATCAAGCCTTCCTTCCCTAACGACACCATCCTAGCGCCATAAGTCCCACCGGACAATAGCACCTTCGTCCTATTGGGTGGGTACGGTGTCGCGACCTGGATATCGCTAAGTAGGGGCGCTTACTAACGCACTTCTATCCTGGCAGAGGAGGTCCCTAAGGTGCGACCTATGGGTGGCTAGCCGGCCTTTGTCTCTTGACTTGAGGAGGGGTGTCTTCGATGGAATCGACGCGGAGTGGCCAAGTTGGGAGGCGATGAAGGGGCTAGAGTTCTAGCCCCTTCGTGTGTCGATTGAAGCATAGTTTCTAGGCGGGTGGGATGTGGTGATCGAAAGGCGCCCGCTGATATCGATTCAGCCACTCATTATTGATCGGCTAAGGCCCGGTCTAGGTTTCGGGTATCTTCAAGACTTGCCCAACATGGATCAGGTTAGGATTCGCAATTTGATTGAGATCGACCAAAGCCTGAACGGTGGTGTTGTAACGCGCTGCGATGCGGGCCAGTGTATCTCCGGGGCGGACCGTGTAAGAATCGTAGAGCTCGGTGGAAGCAGGCTTGAGAGCATCGGCGGTCTTGTTGATCCCAGGGCTGTAGGAGTCCAGATAAGTCTTTTGAGCCGGGAATGTGGGTGGGATCATGAGCACGGTGGCCACTGTCAAGAGGGTGCCGGAGGTGACAAAAAAGAGGACCACCGCAAAGCTGGAGACCGACCGCCGCGAATCCTCGGTTAGGAGCGCATCCCCTAACTTCTGAAAGGCAGTGGCTGAGGCCCGAAGGCCTTCCCCCGCCATTTCTTGCGCTCGTGTTACTCTGTCCACCTATCTCTAACCCTCAGTAGATCTGGATAGGCCACTGGAAATGTGTGGCCCGAGGATCTCATGTTTGGCCTTTCTAAGCATCCTCATCTTTGACCTTAATGCTTTTCGCGAGGACCGAGCCATCCTCCTGGCGCCAGCCCTTCACTTCGACGGTGTCCCCGACCCGCGGGTTGTCCTCGATCTCGGTCGCGTCGTCCAGAACTACGATGGTGCCGTTCACCCTGAATGGATCGAGTGAATCGACCGTGCCGGTGAACTCTACCTTATCCTGCTCGCGCTCTTCCTCTTTCTCCTCCTCGTCTTTGCACCCGTCGTCTTCTTCGTGCTCGCGGTCCTCATGGTCTTCATCCTCGCGCTCTTCATCCTCCTCGTGTTCGCGCTCCTCGTCGTCATCTTCATTCTCGCGCTCATCATCGTCCTCATGCTCGCGGTCCTCGTCATCGTCCTCTTCGCGCTCGCACTCTTCGTCCCTGTCTCGGTCGGCGGCCGGCTCACTAGGGATCATTTCAATTCGGAGAACCAGCAGGCTCCCGTCACCGTTGACTTGGGCCAGGACCTCTACCGAGTCGCCGAGAGTGGGCGTCCCCACGACCTCGGTGGCGGAGCCGACCCGCAGCTCGATGCTAGAGACGGTCCAGAGGGACCCATCGCTGCTGATCCTATCCACTACGCCCTGAAAGGAGATGGTCACCCCGCTCGGTGCCCGGCGGATGGAGCGGGCGAGGAGGGTGCCCTCCTCTTGGGTCACCGCTTGGACCCGCACCAGGTCGCCCACGCGGGGGGCTCCCTGAAAGACGGTACTCTCGTTAATGGCCAAAGTCAGCCCCGAGACTACCCAGAGCTCTTCGTCGGAGGACTCCACGATCCCCTCGAACTGCACCGAGACCAGCAGCCCTCGGGCCAGCAGGATGCGGATCTCCTCTAGGCGGGCCCGGGCAAAGGTAGCCTCCAACTCGGCCCGAGAGGAGGGGTTGAAGGTGAGGACAATACGAACCTGTTCCCCAAATCGTTTCAGGGGATAAAGCGGCTCGCCAGGCAGGCTGCCGGCGGAGGCCAAGACAGCGCCCACGCTGAGGAGCAGGGTCAGGAGCACCACGGTGGCCGCGGTGAGCGCTACTCGAGCCAAGAGGGGTGATAGCCAAGAAGCCACCAGGCCGAGCAGACCCGCAGGCTGGTTGGCTGTCAAAGGACCCGAGATCGCCTTCAAGTGAGCAGCGTGGGTTAGGAAACGCTGGCGCTGAGCAGCCATCGCCCCTGGGGCGGGAGCTTGGCCGGGCTGGTAGCGCTCGAGAGGTGCCACCGCCTGGAGCAAGGGGCGCAAGGCCGAGGCATGCTCTGGGTAGTGGGCTAAGGTAGCCTCGATATCCTCGCCCTGCTGGAGGCGACTCACGGCTTCCGCGAAGAGATGCTCCATTTTGTCGCTCATGGACCTATCTTCCTTTCTTCACCCCACGACCGGGCCGTTGCCCCCCGGCTGCCCCTCCCACGATCATCGTCGGTTCCGACGCCTCGGGCTCTGCCGGATGGAGCTGGCGAGCCATGGACAGCATGGCTCGATACTGCATGGTTTTGACGGCGCCGATGGATTTGCCCAGGATGTGGGCCACCTCCTGGTGGCTCAGCCCCTCCGCGAACCTCAGCAGCAGGACGTTGCGCTGATCCTCGGTTAATTGGGCCAAGGCCCGCTGGACTTCATCGCGCGCGGAGACCTGCCTGAGCACCGCGTCTCCCTGTTCTTGGGTATCCCGCCCTTGGTCACGCAAGATCCGATTCTCCATTTTTCTCCGCCGGGCGTCATCGATGATCAGATTGTGGGCGATCCCGTAGAGCCACCCCGCGAAGGAGTGGGTCCAAGTTTTGTGCGCGCGAATGGCTTCCAGCATCCGGATAAACACCTCACCGGTCAGATCCTCGGCCAGTGGCGAGTCTCCCACCCGGGCCTGGATATAGCGATAGATCCTCGGTTGGTGCTCGTCGAAGACCTGTCCCAGTGCCTTCTCATCGAAGGCTTTGACACGATCCCAAAAGGCTGGACTCTCCGCCACGGGGGGATCCTCGATCTCCCTATGATCTAGACGAACGAAGCCGTCGAAAGGACACGCATTTATCTTCCCTCATCTAAGACCTGGTGGTACATATCCGCATAGGCCCTGGCCAGGCGGCGTGGGGCCAGATGCTCGCGGGCGAACTCTCGCTGCTGGGCAACCATGCGTCGTGCCAGGGGGACATCCCGGAGCAGGCGCAGGATGGCCTCGGCCAAAGACTGGGCATCCTCGGGGGGAACCAGGAGGGCGGTCTCCTGGTCCCTGAGCAGCTCGCGGAAGGCGGGCAGTTCGGTGCTCACCAGGGGCACCCCGGTTCCCAGGGCGCTCAAGAGCAGGTTGGGGTAGAGGTTCTGACCGATGGATAGGCGGTAGGGGAAAGCCAAGACCCGAGAGGCCGATAAGAGTTCTGGCACCGAGATCTTTCCCAAATGAATTGTTTGCGCGGCCATTCCCAGCTGCCCGATGAGTCGATACACCGGCCGCGGGTCGCCGATGCCGCTCCAAGCCAGGACCAACTGCGCTTCCGGGATCTCCCTCCCAACCAAGGGGAAGGCCCGCAGCAAAACATCGACGCCCTTGACCGGATGGTAATGCCCGATGTAGGTCACCCAGGGGACGGAAGTCACATGGCGGGGCGTGCGCGAATCCCGCGGGGCGAGCAGCGAAAGATTGGGCAGGACTACGATCCGCCCCGGGGCGACGCCCAGACCGGTCAGCTCCTCGGCCTGGACCAAGGTGCTTACGATGTATCTGAGGCTGGTAAAGCGGGAGAGCCGGGCGACCCAGCGGTTGTTGAACAACGCCCGCGGCCCATAGAATCGAGGTGCGGTAGGTAATCGCGGCAAGACCTGGCTGAGCGGGGCCAGTTGCCCTTCGAAGCCGATCACCAGCGGGCGGGTCACCCGCGCTCGGAGGTAATCGCCCATCCAGGCGAAGGCGGGGGTCGGCAAGGCCAGGTGGATCAGGTCCACCTCCCTTTGCACCTGGGTCAGGCGCACCAGGACCCGCATCATCCTGCCCAGGCTGCCGACCAGCGGCCCGTGGCCGTTGGGATAAAAATCGCTATCTCCGCTATGCAACGAAAGAGCAGCACCTTCCCCCATCGGCGAGAAGAGGCTCACCGCATGCCCAATCTCCTGTAAGGCCGTCCCCAGGGCCAACAGGCTCTCGATCTGGCCGCTGAGCCGGCGCGGATGGAGGGAGGCCAAAGCGAGCTTCATGGGATTCCTGGGGTGAAGATTCGTTCCCGCCTAAGTCCCAGCAACCACAGCCCGACTAGGACCCAGGTCCACACCGTCAGCCAACGGCTCAAGAGGGCAGCAGGCGCGGCGATGGCCGCGGGGACCCCCGCCGCCAGCAAGACGCCGATCAAAGCCACCTCTACCACCCCAATTCCCATGGGTAGCAGCGACGCTCCGCCCAGGAAGCTGGAGGCGGCGATGGCGAAGAGTGCTTGAGATAAGCTTAACTCTCCTCCCAGCGCTGAAACCAGCAAGTACAGGTTGATCCCATCCAGGGAGCGGGCCGCTAGGGTCAGCCCCACCCCACCCAGCAGAGTGCGATGGTCGATCAGGTCCCGAGCCCCTTCTGTCAGATGGCGCAAAATCCCCGCCATGGGCAGGAGCCACCGGGATCGGGGCCGGCCCTCCTCGATGCTTGCGATTGCCCGCACGGCCCACTCGCCCAGGGTTTGTTTGAAGGGGACACCGGCCGCCAGGGCGAGGAATAACCCCAGCGCCAGCCACCTCCCTCCTCCGATGTTCAGTGCGCTCTCTCCCCAAGCCAGCCCAGCCCAGACGGCCAAGGCCAGCAAGCCCACCGCCTCGGTGAGCCGCTCAAGGAAAACGATGGGGGTGCTGCGGGAGGCAGGTATCCCCGTGGCCTGTCGCACCAGCCAGCACTTGGCGAGTTCGCCTACCCGCCCCGGGGTAATGGAGAGAGCGAATCCGATGGTGTGGCAAACGAAGCTCTCTCGCACAGACAGGGAGCACCCCAGGCGACGCAGGTAGAAGTGCCACTTGCCGAAGCGGAGGCTGAAACCCGCCGCGGCCAGGGGCAGCAAGGGAATGACTAGCAAGATGTCCCCAGAGGAAAAGGGCGCCTTTTGCTGCCACAGCGTAAACAGGGCGTAGC
>JACPWV010000195.1 GCA_016196905.1 Chloroflexota bacterium
GGTACCTCTGCGCCAGCTGGGCATCCCCGACGACGCCATCCTGCCCCTGGTCATCCGGGATAGCCAGGCCATCATCCCCTATGGAGATAGCGTCCTCCAGGCCGAGGATCAAGTGATCGCCGTCACCTCGGCGGCGAGCGAGAGCACCCTCCGCCGCATTCTGCTCGGCGAAGAGGCTGAGACCTAGCCCTCGTCTCAAATAAATCCCCTGGGTAGATCTCCGATAAGTTTTGGCAGGCGCGCCTCAACGATGCGTAGGTCGATGTTGCCCACGCCCAACCGGGCGACGCTTCTCATCGATAGGCTGCGGAGCAACCGCGTTCGATGCTGGGGCAGATCAAACGAGTAGGACGCAGCCAAGAGCCTTCGACATACCTTGGATCTTGACGCCCCCTGCCCTGGTGTCGGGCAGCCTCGCTTGGTACCAAGAGGCTAGCGGAACAGGCCAGGCTGGATAGTTTTTGATAGCTCGATTGTGATAATTTACACGTGTGGCCACAGCCCCGTATGAGATGGGTTGCTGGGCCTCTGGATGCTGGACGGGAAGTTGGCTATGACGCGTATCCCAGAATTTTACAAGCTGCATGGAGAGGCACGCCTACGCGAGCTGCAGGCTCGGGTCGGCTTGACCGATGAGGAGATAGAGCTCCTGCGTGCGGGCGGCGGCCTCAGCCTCCAGCGCGGCGAACAAATGAGCGAGAACGTGGTGGGCCTGTTCAGCCTGCCCTTGGGGATCGCGGTCAATTTCCTTATCGACGGCCGCGATGTCCTCATCCCCATGGCCATCGAGGAGCCCTCGGTGGTGGCAGCCGCCAGTCACGCCGCCAAGCTGGCCCGTGAAGGAGGCGGCTTCCATACCCAAGCCACACCGCCCGTGATGATCGGCCAGATCCAGATCATCGAGTTGGGCGATATCCAGACTGCCGAGCGGGCGATTCGCCGTGCCAAAGCTCAATTGCTCGAAGAAGCCAACCGCCTGCATCCCGGGATCGCTGCCCGCGGCGGCGGGGCGGTCGACCTGCAGGTGCGCCGCCTGGAGCACCCCACCACGGGGAGGATGCTGGTTCTGCACCTGCTCTACGACGTGCGCGATGCCATGGGAGCCAACGCCGTCAACACCATCGTAGAACATCTCGCCCCGCTGGTCGAGCAACTGACCGGCGGGCGCGCCGTCCTGCGCATCCTCACCAACCTGGCCGATCGACGCTTGGCACGTGCGACAGCCGCCATCCCCGCCCGTGCCCTGGCAACGGAGGGTTTGCAAGGGCACGAGGTAGCTCAGCGCATCCTGGAGGCGCAGGCACTGGCCGAGGTGGACCCTTATCGCGCCGCCACCCATAACAAAGGCATTCTGAACGGCGTCGACGCGGTGGCCCTGGCCACGGGCAACGACTGGCGTGCCATCGAGGCGGGCGCCCACGCCTACGCTGCGCGTACAGGCCATTACCTTCCCTTAAGCTCATGGGTTATGAATGGTGAAGAGAATCTCGTGGGCGAGTTGGAGATGCCGCTGGCGGTGGGTATCGTGGGAGGGGCCACGCGTGCCCACCCGGTGGCGCAGATTTGTCTAAAGATCCTGGGCGTCTCCAGCGCGCAGGAGCTGGCGCGCATCCTGGCCGCGGTGGGCTTGGCGCAGAATTTGGCCGCGCTGCGGGCTCTGACCACCGAGGGCATTCAGAGGGGACACATGGCCCTGCACGCGCGACAGATGGCCCTCAGCGCCGGCGCTCCCTCCGAGTTGGCGGAGGCCATCGCCGAGCGGATGGTCGTCGAGGAGAATATTCGCGTGGAGCGGGCCAAGGAATTATTGGCGGAGCTCATGGAACTGAAATCGACGGCCGAAATACAAGGCCCCTAAATTGGGTTCGATATCGTTCTGGCTGCGATTGACGCACATCTTATAGAAAAGAGAGTGGCGATGTCCCAGTCCAATAATCAGACGGCAATGGTGGGGCTGATTTTCCTTATCATCCCATGGCTCTTTCTCTTGACTGTCTTCCTGAAATTTGGGCTTGGGGTGGGCTATCTCTACGACCCGCTGGATGCACTCTTGACCGACCCCAGGTACAGCGCTCTCAACATTCTTGCTCAAATGGTTGTCGTTTTTGGTCCTATAGTGGCTCTTCTTCTGAACGTCATTTCGACAGCCAAGACGCAGGTGGGTGTCGAAGAAGGCAGCCTGGTAAGCACGGTAACGATTAGAGGCAGCTTCTTCAGTATCGCAGTGATGGGAGTCAGCCTCTTCCTGATCGCGATCATCGTCTTCTATACGATCACCGAGAAGGCGGCGGAGGCGGCCATCCGTCAGTATTTGGGCGGGTAGTGGCCGGATCCTTCACTCGCTCATGATGACAGAGTAGGTCTCAATTTTTCTTTCTTTCGTCACTAACGACGAAGGACATCACTCGTTCAAAAAGGAGATTCCATGCAATCCAATGGACAGCGTTTAATGAAGCCAGAGCGCCAGGTAGGCATTGTGGGCTACGGGGCCTACATCCCCCGTTACCGCATTCGCGCCGAGGAGATCGCCCGGGTCTGGAAGGACGGCGAGGAAAGCTTCCACCTGGAGACCAAGTCGGTCCCCGGCCCCGATGAGGACACCGCCACCATCGCCACGGAGGCGGCTCGCAACGCCCTGCGCTATGCGGGCATCGACCCACAGGAGCTGCGCGCCCTGTGGGTGGGAACCGAATCCAAACCCTACGCGGTGAAGCCCACCGCCACCATCGTGGCCGAGGCCTTGGGGGCCACCCCCCATGTGAGCGCCGCCGACTGGGAGTTCGCCTGCAAGGCGGGCACCGAGGCCATGCAGGCGGCCATAGGCCTAGTCAGCTCGGGGCTAGCCCGCTATGCTATGGCCATGGGAGTGGACACCGCCCAGGGCCGGCCGGGGGATCAGTTAGAGTACACCGCCAGCGCGGGCGGGGCTGCCTTCATCATCGGCCCACATGAGGAGAGCATCGCTTATTTTGAGGGCTCCTACTCCTATGTCTCGGACACCCCCGACTTCTTCCGCAGGCCGGGGCAACCTTATCCTGAGCACGGCCACCGCTTCACCGGAGAGCCCGCATATTTCAGCCACACCCTGCATGCCGCCCGGACCGTCCTGGAGGAGCTCCATCTGAAGCCGGAGGATTACCGATACGCCGTCTTCCACCAGCCCAACGCTAAATTCCCCCTGCGCGCCGCGCAGCTTCTGGGCTTCGCCCGCGAGCAGGTGGAGCCGGGTCTATTGGTCCCCAGAATCGGAAACCCCTACGCCGGTTCCTCCCTGTTAGGCTTGGCGGCGGTATTGGACCAGGCCCGACCCGGCGATCGCATCCTGCTGGTCTCCTTCGGCTCGGGCGCGGGCAGCGACGCCTTCTCCCTACTGGTCAGCCAGCGAGTAACGCAGCGGCGCGCCGGCCTGCCCAAGGTGCGCGATTACATTGAACGCGCCCGCGAGATCGATTACAGCCTGTACGCCCGCTATCGCGGCAAGTTGGGTAGCTCCTAGAAGCTTCACGACCTGAAGCGAGGGCCGAATCGCGATACGACATTAGAATTCGGATTTACCATTCTGGCGAAGCGATTCGCCATGCCGTGTCGATGGAAAGAGATGGAGAAAGGTGGAAGCGACTATCAATAAGGCAGGCCGACTTGTGATGGGTACTGGTGTAATCTATGTGGTCGTTTTGCTTGCGGTGGTTGCCCACGGTTCGGCCACGTTTCGCGACCTCTACGCGACAAGAACGCCGGCACCCGGAGAGTAGCATCAGTTCCTTCGTGTCAGTGGATTCGGCTTGGCTCTCTACCTCGGAATCTGGACGGCCACGTTGGGGGGTTGGCGGGAAGCTACGGGCAGGGTTTGGCCGCTCTGGCAGCAGGAGCCGCCATGACGATTCTCGCACTTTCGGTTCTTCCCTGGGTGTTCTTCCCGTTCGACCAGTAC
>JACPWV010000196.1 GCA_016196905.1 Chloroflexota bacterium
CGTGGACTGCGCCCCCACCGCGGAGACGCTGCGCTTGCTCTCGCTGCCCGACGTAGGGCGCTGGTGGTTCGAGCGCCTCTTTCCCATTGGCAAACGAGCCACCCTGGCCTTGGGGCCGCTGGCGCGGCCATTTCTGGACAACATGCCTATGCCGGACAAGAGTACCTTCGATGCCGCCGAGGCGCTCTTCGATCAGCTCCATCAACTGCACGTCGTTCTCAGCGATCCGCAGAAGTCCAGCGTGCGCCTGGTCCTCAACCCGGAGAAGATGGTCATCCAAGAGACGCAGCGCACCTATACCTACCTCAACCTGTACGGCTACCTCACCGATGCCATTATTGCCAATCGGGTCATGCCGCCCGAGGCCATCCAGTCCGGCTACTTCGCCGGCTGGCGCGAGGTCCAGGAGCAATACCTGCAACGCATTCGAGAGGCCTTTGCTCCGCTGCCCATCCTGAGCGCTCCCTACTTCGAACGAGAGGTGGTGGGGCCGGAGATGCTGCGGCGCATGGCTATCTCGCTGTTCGGCGATCAGGACCCCTCGCGGGTGCTCTTCACTGGAGAGTCGCACCGCATCGAAGAGACTCAAAGCGGATACGACCTGGTCATTCCATTAGCCTTCACCCAGAAAGGGGACATCTCCGTGCTGCGCAGCGGAGAGTCGCTCACGGTTCAGGTAGGCTCCTATCGGCGGAACTTCTTCCTGCCGCGCACGTTGGCCAAGTTGTCTACGGGTAAAGCTCGCTTTGAGGATGGGCATCTCAAGGTACATTTTCCGCTAGCAAAGGAGGATAAAGATGGAGAAGAAAGAGGCTCGTAAGGAAACCAAGCGCGAGCGGATGGTCGAGGTCGAGGAGCGGGCGGACGCGCCCTACGACATCCTCCACCTCCGAGTGGCCGTCCCCAAACGGCTCCTGCCGCGAGAGACCCAAAAGCACGCCAAAGCCGCTATAAGGGAGATGCTGCTCACCGGGCGCAGCCTCCTGGATGTATTCATCGAGGAGCTCGAGGGCGAGGCGGGTGCCTCGCGGACAGAACGCATCCAGGTCGACTAGCTCTCTCTCCCGTCAAATCGATCACTCCTCCCTCGGCAATCCGACTGATCATCGGCGGAGCGCTGCCTTGCTGGGCTGCGTCCAGGGTGCATTAAAGGCCCATTCCTTCTGTGATCTGCGGAGCGAGACCGCAATTTACTCTTGGCCAGTGATTTCTCGAGCATGTTAGTTTACATAATGCATGGCGCGTTGACTTTGACTTTGAGCTATGGTATAAGGCCTTGAGGCGGAGTTGGCGGATAACTGTACAACTCCGAAATCTGGAGGAGAAGGGGGAGCGCGAATGAGCAATAAGGCTCTATTCGTGACGGCGCTGGCCGTCTTGGTGGTTGTAGGCGCTGCTTGTGCGCCCGCCCCGCAAAGGGTGGGGGGGCCGCTGCAGCAGATCGGCCCCGGCGAGGGCGCCGTCTCCATCGTGGCGTGGGCGGGCTACATCGAGCGGGGCGAGACCGATGCTAATTACGACTGGGTCACGGATTTCGAAGCGAGGACCGGCTGCAAGGTGGAGGTCAAAGTTGCGGCGACCTCCGACGAAATGGTAGCCCTCATGACCGAGGGCGGCTTCGACTTGGTCACCGCCTCCGGTGACGCCAGTAATCGCCTGATCTCTGCCGGCTTGGTCCAGGAGATCAACATCGACCTGATCCCCAGTTTTGGCACAGTTGACCCGCGGCTGCAGAACGCGCCGTGGCACACGGTGGACACGGACGGGGACGGGACCTCCGAGCACTACGGTGTCCCCTATCAGTGGGGCTCGAATGTGTTGATGTACAACACCGAGGTCTTCGCCCAGCGGCCCACCAGCTGGAACGTGGTCTTCGAAGAGGTGACCCTGGCGGATGGGAATTCCAACAAGGGTCGGATCGAGGCCTACGACGGCCCCATCTACATCGCCGATGCAGCCTTGTACCTGATGTACCACAACCCCGAACTCGGGATCGTGGATCCTTACGAACTCACTCGGGATCAGTTCGAGGCTGCCCTTGATCTGCTTCGCCAGCAGCGGCAGTTGGTCAACCGCTACTGGCACGACGCCTTCATCCAGATCGACGACTACATCAACGAAGGCGTGGTGGCTGCCAGTTCCTGGCCGTTCCAGGTGAACCTATTGCAAGCCGAGGGTCATCCCATCGACAGCGTGATCCCCGTGGAGGGGGCCACCGGGTGGGCGGACACCACCATGATGCACGTCAACGCTCCCCATCCCAACTGTGCCTACAGGTGGCTGGAGCACTCCATCAACCCCAAACTGCAGGGCGATCTGGCGGCCTGGTTCGGGTCGGTGCCGGTGGCGCTCGCTGCCTGCGAGGGCAACGCGCTGCTGGGAGACAAAGGTTGCGAAACCAATGGCCTGGGAAACTTCGAGAAGATTAAATTCTGGAAAACCCCTGCCGCTGACTGCGGTTATGAGGGTCGCAAGGATTGCGTCCCGTACCACGAGTGGGTCACCAACATGATTGCGGTGATTGGCGGCCGCTGATCTGGTAAGACCCGGTAAACGGGGAACGTCATCTCATCGTAAGTCAGGTGAAGGCCCGAGCAGCCGAGCCGGATGGCATTTATCGAATTCCCCGGCCACCGGCGGCCGGGCCTTCAACTCTCTCAATCCAAGACCTACCCGGCACTTGCAGCGGAACTGGTCTGGCCTTGGTATAGCTCAAGGGAAGGAGAGCCAGCATGGAGTATCGTCTTTGGATCGACGGCAAGTGGGTCGACAGCCAGGGCGGGGGGCGGATGGCCATCCTGAACCCCGCCAGCGAGGAGAAGATCGCCGAGGTTGTCGATGCCAGTCGAGCTGATGTGGATCGAGCAGTGCAGGCAGCCCGCACGGCATTCTACGACGGACGCTGGTCGAAGAAAACCCCCGGAGAGCGCTCGCGCATCCTCCTGCGTTTGGCGGATCTACTTGAGGCCCGTGCCCAGGAATTCGCCCGGGTCGAATCTGAGAACACCGGCAAGCCCTATCAGTATGTGAGCTTGGGAGCCGACATGCCCTTCATCATCGATAACCTGCACTTCTTCGCCGCTGCGGCCCGGGACGTCCACGGCTCCCACGCGGGTGAATTCATGCCTGGCTACACCTCCATCTTCCGCCGCGAGCCCGTGGGCGTGGTGGGGCAAATCGCCCCTTGGAACTACCCGCTGATGATGGCGGTGTGGAAGGCGGGACCAGCGCTAGCGGCGGGGTGCACCGTGGTGCTCAAGCCTGCCTCGGTGACGCCCCTTACCACCCTGATGCTGGCGGAGCTCTCCGCAGAAGCTGGCATCCCGCCCGGAGTCTTTAACGTCGTCACCGGACGCGTTGCGGGACAGGCCCTGGTTGAGCATCCCGAGGTGCGCATGGTGAGTCTGACCGGGTCCACAGCCACCGGCCAGAGGGTGATGGAGACGGCCGCCAAGACGCTCAAGCGTGTGCATCTGGAACTGGGAGGCAAAGCGCCGTTGCTCGTCTTCGACGACGCTGAAATCGATTTGGTGGTCTCCAAGGCTACGCTGGCGGCTACCTACAACACGGGTCAGGACTGCACCGCGGCAACCCGCGTGTACGTCGAGCAGAGCCGATTCGAGACGCTCCAAGAGGCCCTGGTCGAGGGGATGCGGCAGGTCAAGGTGGGCCTGCCCTTTGAGGACGGCGTCCAGATGGGCCCCTTGATCTCCAAGGTACAGCGCGAGCGCGTCCAGGGGTTCATCGAGCGGGCGCGAGCGGCGGGCGCGGTGATCCTCACCGGTGGGGGTATCCCTGCTCACCCGCCCCAAGGCTACTACGTCGAACCGACGGTGGTCATCAACGCCGATCAGCGCTCGGAGATCATTCAAAGCGAGGTCTTCGGGCCAGTCCTGACCATCAATCCTTTCCGGGACGAGACGGAGGCCCTGCGCTTTGCCAACGATGTAATCTACGGCTTGGCGGCCTCGGTGTTCGCCCAAGATATCGGGCGGGCGATGAAGCTGGCGGCAGGCCTCGAGTTCGGCACGGTATGGATCAATGATCACATCCCCCTGACTTCAGAAACGCCCCACGGTGGGTTTAAACAGTCGGGCTTCGGCAAAGATCTCTCCGCCGAATCGGTCGGTGAGTATCAGATCACCAAGCACGTCATGATCGCGCAGGGCTGATGAGCAACTCCACGTTCCCCGCCATCCGCTTCTCCGACGTCAGCCGCTATTTCGGCGACGTCAAGGCGGTTGACAACGTCAGCCTAGACATCCTGGCTGGCGAATTTTTCACATTGCTCGGTCCTTCGGGTTCGGGCAAGACCACCTGCTTACGCCTGATCGCCGGCTTCGATCAGCCCACATCGGGCAGCATTCAGCTCCACGCTCAGGAGGTCACCGGCCTCCCGCCCTATGAGCGCGATGTCAACACCGTCTTTCAGGACTATGCTCTCTTTCCTCACATGACGGTCGAGGAGAACATCGCTTATGGCCTGATGATCAGGAAGGTACCGAGGCCAGAGCGTCAAAAGCGGGCGGCCGAGATGCTCGAGCTGGTGAGGATGCCCGGCATGGAGCGGCGCAGGCCATCCCAACTCTCCGGCGGGCAGCGGCAGCGCGTGGCTCTGGCCCGGGCCCTCATCAACCGCCCCCGCGTGCTGCTGCTCGATGAACCTCTCGGTGCGCTCGACCTCAAGCTGCGCCAGCAGATGCAGGTGGAGCTGAAGGCGATCCAGCAGCAGGTGGGTATTACTTTTATTTACGTCACCCACGATCAGGAAGAAGCGCTCACCATGAGCGACCGCATCGCCGTGTTCAATCAGGGCAGGGTCGAGCAGGTGGGTACTCCGGCGGAGCTGTATGAACACCCGGCGTCGCCTTTCGTAGCCGGTTTCGTGGGTGTCTCCAACCTGATCAGCGGCGCGTTGGCTGCGGCGATTACCGGCTCCCGCGAGACGTTCTCTATCAGGCCGGAAAAGATCCGCATCCAGCCGTCAGGCTCAGCCATCCCGGAGGGCTTCTGCTCGGTGGAGGGACACATCCGCGATGTGATCTATCTGGGCATGCACACCCGTTACCTAGTTGAACTCGACGGTGGCCACGACCTGACCGTGGTAGAACAGAATTTGGACACGACCTCTATGGATGTGCTGGCGGCTCGTGGGCGCCGGGTGCGCTTGGTTTGGAACCGCAGCCACAATCGCCCCATCGCGGCTAGAGACTGAACGAGATGGATACGAAGGTGTCTTCCGCACCAACGGCCGCCGTCGCCGGGTCGGCCCGCGCTCGCTCTCTCATCCAGCGTCTCTCCACCTCTCTTTACCTCCGCCCGAGGCTGGTACTAGCTCTGCTTTTGGGGCCACCTCTCTTGTGGATGATGATCATTTACCTCGGGTCTTTGTTTGCCCTGGTGGTGCAAAGCCTCTTCCACTACGATTCTTTCACCGGTCAGGTGGTGTATCGTTTGACCCTGGAGAATTTCCAAGCCCTCCTGACGCCAGCCAATTTGGAAATCTTTGGCCGCACCGCGGGGATGGCCACCGCCGTGACCCTAGCAGCGTCGGTTTTGGCCTTTCCCTTGGCGTATTATATGGCCCGCTATGCCTCGCCCCGGGTAAAGGCCGTCCTCTACCTCGCGGTCTTGGTGCCTCTGTGGTCGTCTTATCTGGTACGGGTATACGCTTGGCGACTGATTTTGGCCAAGGAAGGGATCATCAATTGGATCTTCACCCAGCTGGGCCTCCAGGGGTTGCTCAAGGCTCTATTGGGACTGCCAGTCATCGGAGGCCCCTCCCTTTCGGTATCCTTTCTGGGCATGTTTGTGGTCTTCGTGTATACCTGGCTGCCCTATATGATCCTGCCCATCCAGGCCGCCCTGGAACGAGTGCCGCGATCTCTACTGGAGGCCTCCGGCGACCTGGGGGCCCGCCCCAGCCAAACCTTCCGCCATGTGACCTTGCCTTTGGCCTTCCCGGGAGTGGTGGCCGGGTCGATTTTCACCTTCTCCCTCACCCTGGGAGATTTCGTCGTGCCGTATTCTCTCGGCAATTCCAGCTTTTTTATCGGACAGGCTGTGCTGTCCCTTACGGGCACCGCATTCCAAATACCGCTGGCGGCTGCTTTCACCGTCGTGTCCATGGTGATCATGTCCTTCTATTTGCTGGGCGCCCGGAAGCTGGGAGCCTTCGAGGCGCTCTGAAGCGATGTCTTCGCAGGGCCGTGCCCCCCTGGGCCTAGTTCTCTCCACCCTGGCCGTGATTCTTTATCTCCACGGCCCTATCGGGATTATCCTGCTCTATGCCTTTACCACCGACGACGCGACCTTCACTTTTCCACCCCCGGGCTTGACCTTGGATTGGCTCGGCGTTACCGTGAATCGCCCCGACGTCTGGAGGGCACTGATCCTGTCCCTGCAGGTGGCCTCCGTGGCTACGGCGGTGGCCCTGGTGTTGGGCACCCTCGCCGCCGCGGCGGTGTATCGCAGCAGGTTCTTCGGCCGCGAAACGATCTCGTTCCTGCTGGTGCTCCCCCTGGCCCTGCCGGGGATCGTTACAGGTATTGCGCTGCGCTCGATGATCGGCCTGATCGACATCCCCTTCAGCTTCTTGACGATCGTGATCGGGCATGCCACATTCTGTGTGGTAGTGGTCTACAACAACGTGTTGGCACGGTTTCGGAGGACGGGCCGCTCTCAGATCGAAGCCTCCATGGACCTGGGGGCCAATCCTTTCCAGACCTTTCGCCACATCGTGCTGCCGGCGATCGCCACCGCCCTACTCGCGGGCGGCATGCTGGCCTTCGCCCTCTCCTTCGACGAGATCATCGTCACCACCTTCACCTCTGGTCAGCAGGAGACTTTGCCCATCTGGATGTTCAGCCAGTTGACCAAGCCGCGGCAGCGCCCGGTGACCAATGTGGTGGCCATCTTGGTAATCGCCATCACGACCGTTCCCATCCTGCTGGCCAATCGGCTCACACGAGACACGGGAGAGTGATAGAGCGATTTCCGTCTGCTCCGTGCTTGACACTTATGCCACTCGGTCTCCAGTCGAGGTCGAAGATCGGTTTTTCTCCTGGATGGAGCGGATTCAGGTCGATTAGATCTGCCTTCCAGTCACAGCGATCATTCATGCACCGGCGATCCGACGAATGCTTAGCGGATCGGTGTCTGGATAGGTCGAGCTCGGTCCATCCAAGGCTCGTTCCGCCCTCCTCTAAATCATCCGAGGACCATTGCCCCCCGGAGGGTTCCCAGGCGCTTCCCCTGACTGCCTATTGACACGCCTTTCGAATCCTGCTATAATGCGCGATAAGCACTATGAGAAAGCCTATCGGAACCATTAGCGCTGCAGCGTGCGAATCGGCATGCCTCCGGGATAGCGGGGCTTGCCCCTGCGCCTCTTACTACTATTACTACGCCCCCAAAGAGGGAAAGGGGTGGGTCACGCTTGCAGTGGAGACGGGCCCATAGGGTCCTGAACTGATTGCGATTTAGGGAGAGCGTGGTACACCCACGCTCTCCTTTTTTCTTGGGGGTGCTCGTGACCTGTCGGGGTGTGCGGGGGGCGATCAGCGTCGAGTCCAATACCCGCGAGGCCATC
>JACPWV010000194.1 GCA_016196905.1 Chloroflexota bacterium
AGACCGCAGGCCACCAGCCGCCCCGCGGGCTCGACTTGCACAACCATCGTAAAGATGCTATAATACACACGGAACATCGCGGCGACGTCTAGAAAAGTGGGCTCCACCCCACTTTTCTTGTTATCGTGCTGGTGATGGGCTAGCTTTATGTTTGAGGAGGCAGTGCGGTGACAACCAAGAGCGAATTTCTGATCGCCATTCGGCAGGTGTGCGCCGAGCGGGGCCTCTCCGAACAGGTAGTCTTGGAGGCGGTGGAGCAGGCCCTGGCCTCGGCCTACAAGCGCGACTTTGACTCGACCAGCAACGTCAAGGCCAAGATCGATCCGGAAACTGGCCAGGTGCGCATCTTCATCGAGAAGCAGGTAGCCGAAGAGGTGGAGGACGAGCAGACCCAGATAACCCTGGCCGAGGCGCGCGCCTACGACGCCAACGCCCAGATCGGCGGCAGCGTGCTGATCGAGGCGACGCCTCCTAACTTCGGGCGCATCGCCGCCCAAACCGCCAAGCAGGTCATCCTGCAACGCATCCGCGAAGCGGAGCGGGAGGCCCTTTACGTGGCCTTCGCCGATCGGGAGGGCGAGATCGTCAACGGCTCCATCCAGAGCATGGATTCCCAAGGCATCACCCTCAGCCTGGGCCGCGCCGAGGCCATCCTGCCCCGTAGCGAGCAGGTGCCCGGCGAGCGCTATCGGCTCAAGCAGCGCATCCGCGCCTACGTGCTGGAAGTGAACAAGACCAGCCGCGGCCCCCAGATCATCGTGTCGCGAACGCACAAGAACATGCTGAAGCGCCTCCTGGAGCTGGAGGTGCCCGAGATCTACAACGGCGCGGTGGAGATCAAAGGCATCGCCCGTGAGCCGGGCTCTCGTTCCAAGGTGGCGGTGGCTGCCCTGCAACCGGGGGTGGACCCGGTGGGCGCCTGCGTGGGCGTGCGCGGGGTGCGCATCCAGTCCATCGTCAACGAGCTGGGCGGCGAGAAGATCGACGTGATCGAATGGAGCCGCGATCCGCGCGAGTTCATCGCCAAGGCCCTCAGCCCGGCCCGCCCCCTCGGGGTGGAGCTGACCGAGAGCGCGGGTGGAGAGAAGCAGGCCATCGTGGTGGTGCCCGATAAACAGCTATCCCTGGCCATCGGTCGCGAGGGACAAAACGTCCGGCTGGCGGCCAGGCTCAGTGGCTGGCATATCGACATCCTCAGCCCGGCGGAGGCCCAGGAGCGCATCGCCAAGCTCGCCGCCGAGCAGGCAGCGCGGGCGGCGGAAGCCGTAGCTCGCGGCGAACTGCTGCCTGGTCAGATCGATCTCCAAATGCCGGTGGAGGCCTTGGCCTTGGGCTCTCGCGTCGTCAAGGCCCTACAGAAAGCCGGAATTCACCAGGTGGGGGATCTCGTCGAGCGTTTGGGCCGGGGTGATGGCTTGGAAGGTGTCCCCGGCATCGGCCCCAAGTCGGTCGAGGGGATCGGCGAGCGCTTGCGGCAGGCGGGGTTGTATCCTGCGCGGGTTGAGGAGGCCACGCCCCCTGTGGTCGAGGAGGCGCCCGCCCCCCAGGTTGAGGAGGCGCCCGCGCCGACGGAGTTGGAGGTCGCGGGAGCCCCCACCCCAACGGAGGGTGTCGTAGAGCTGGAGGGACCTCCCGCGCCCACCCAGCCTGAAGCCGCTCCGCCGGTCGAGGCCATCGCGCCCGTAGAGCTGGCGCCCGCTGCTGAGATCGAGCCCGGGGCGGCGGTCGAGGCACCGCCCGCGGTCGAGAAGGATTTCGAGGCCGTGGGCAAGGACAAGAAGCGTAAGAAAGTCAAGGCGGAGCGGGCGCCCAAGCGAAAGGAGAAGGCTGGCCGACGCCGCGAGGAATGGGAGGAGGAGCTGACCCTCTGGGAGGCGGGGGCTTTCGATGTGGAGGTGGAGACGGAGGGCGGATCCGATCTGGAAGAACAGAAGATGGAAGAGGTCGCCTCAGAGGGGGAGCAGGAGGAAGGGTAGGGGATGGGACCTCGCCGTATCCCGCAGCGAACCTGCATGGGTTGTCGCCAGGTCAAGCCCAAGCGCGAGCTGCTGCGCATTGTGCGCACCCCGCAGGGCCAGGTGGCGCTGGATCCCACCGGGAAGGCAGGAGGGCGGGGCGCCTACCTGTGCCCGCAGCGAGATTGTTGGGAGCTCGCCCTGGACCAAAAAGCCTTGGGTCACGCTCTCAAGACGACGCTCTCGCCGGAGGTGCGGCAGGTGCTCCGCGAGCAGGCTCAATTTTACCCGCCGGCGCCCCAAGCGCTGCCTCTTAAAGCCGTGACTTAAAAGCGAGGCCGAACTTTGACTCAGAAAGGGGGTGAGAGGATGGCGGAGGTGAAACAAGCTGGCAAAACGGTGACCCTCCCCGAGGTGGTCACCGTGCGCAAGTTGGCCGAGCTTTTGGGGGTGAGCCCCATCGAGGTGATCAAAGCCCTCATCAGCGATGGTATCATGGCCAATATCAACCAGACTATCGATTACGATACGGCGGCTATCGTCGCTACGGAGATGGGCTTCGAGCCGCGCCCCGAGGCCCCCACGGTGGTGGCTGAGGCCGCCTCGTCCGTCCAAGCCCCGGAGCTCGCTCCTCACCACCATCTCTACGCCCAGGAGGCGCCCGAGAATCTAGTGCCCCGCCCTCCGGTGGTCACTGTGATGGGCCATGTGGATCACGGCAAGACTTCGCTTTTGGACGCCATCCGGCTCACCCACGTGGCCGCCAGTGAAACGGGAGGGATCACCCAGCACATCGGGGCCCACCAGGTCGAGAAGCAGAGCCGCAAGATCACCTTCCTGGATACGCCCGGCCACGAGGCCTTCACCGCCATGCGCGCCCGCGGGGCCCAGGTCACCGACGTGGCGGTGCTGGTGGTCGCCGCCGACGACGGGGTGATGCCCCAGACCATCGAGGCCATCGATCACGCCCGGGCGGCGCGCGTGCCCCTGGTGGTGGCCTTGAACAAGATCGATAAGCCCAACGCCCAGCCCGAGCGGGTGAAAAAACAGCTCGCGGAGGCTGAGTTGGCCCTGGAGGAGCACGGCGGGGAAGTGGTGTGCGTCCCCGTCTCGGCCAAGAGCGGCGAGGGGATCGATCAGCTTTTGGAGATGATCCTCTTGGTTGCGGATCTGGCCGAGCTGAAGGCCAATCCCAATCGCCTGGCGATGGGCACGGTGATTGAAGGGAGGATGGATAAGAGCCGCGGCCCCTTGGCCACAGTGTTGGTGCAGAACGGCACCCTCAAGCTGGGGGATCACATCGTGGTGGATGGCCTCTTCGGCCGGGTGCGAGCCATGTTCAACGACGCCGGCAAGCGGGTCAAGGCCGCGCCCCCTTCTACCCCGGTGGCCCTCTTGGGGCTGTCCGAAGTGCCCAAGGCGGGCTCCCTGTTCCGCGCCGCTGCCGATGAGCGCGCCGCCAAAACCCTGGCCGCCGAACAGGCACAGAGTGGGGGCACCGCACGGCGAGTCACCCCGCGCTTGAGCCTGGACGAGCTTTACGCCCAGATCCAAGCGGGCAAGGTCAAGGAGCTCAAGGTGGTGCTCAAGGCCGATGTACAGGGTTCCTTGGAGGCGGTGCGCAGCTCGCTGGAGAAATTGGGCGATGAGAAGGTGAAGGTGCGCATCATCCATGAGGGGAGTGGCAACATCACCGAGTCCGATGTCAACCTGTCGATTGCTTCTCAGGCGGTGATCATCGGCTTCAACGTGCAGACCGAGCCCACCGCCCGTTCCATGGCCGAGGCGGAGGGGATCGAGATCCGGTTCTATCAGGTCATCTATAAGCTCATCGATGATGTGGCCAAGGCGCTTCAAGGCCTCCTGGAGCCGGTCTACCAGGAGGTGGTGATCGGTCGGGCGGTGGTGCGCGCCTCGTTCCAGATCGGCAAGCGAGGCAAGGTGGCGGGGGTTTACGTGGAGGAGGGCTCGGTGGTCCGCAACGCCATGGCGCGTCTTGTGCGAGATGGTGAGAGGCTTCACCAGGGCCAGATCGTCTCCCTCAAGCGCTTCGCCGAGGATGCCAAAGAGGTGGCCCAGGGTTTCGAGTGCGGGGTAGGCCTGGAGGGGTTCCAGGACTTTCGTGAGGGCGATACCTTGGAAGTCTATAAGGTGGAGCGGGTGAGTTAAGCCGATCCTGACCCGATCGGGCTCAGGAATCCCCCAGAATGAGATGCGCAAGCTCAGCAGGCGGCAGAAGCGGGTGGGCGAGTTGATCCACCAAGAGCTGAGCACCCTTTTACAGCAAGAGGCTCGCGACCCCCGCTTGGCGGAGGTGACCATCACCGAGGTGGAGGTCAGTCCCGATCTGCGCCAGGCCCAGGTCTACGTGAGCGCCCTGGGCAACGCCGAGGAAATCCTGCGGGCCCTGGCCAGCGCCAGCGGCTACCTGCGCCGCCAACTGGCCGAGCGCTTATCCTTGCGCTTCGTCCCAGAGGTGAGCTTCCGTTGGGATCGCTCCCTGGAGCGGGGGCAGCGCATCCTGGAGTTGCTCCACGGCCTGGAGGGTGACCGCCAGGATGAATAATTCTCCGCTGGAGCTGATCCACGCCAGTCACCAGGTGTTGATCTTGATCCACCTGAGCCCGGATGCCGACGCCCTCGGCTCGGGGCTGGCCCTGGCGCGGGCGTTGCGCCGGATGGGCAAACGCGCCCGCGTCGTCTGCCTGGACCCCCTGCCCGCCCATCTGAAATTTCTGGCCTCGGCGGAGGATCTCTCCGCGCGACATGTGCAGGGGGAGGATCTGGCCATCGCTCTCGATTCCAGCGATGTTCACCGCTTCGGGCCCAGCGGGGCAGAGGTGGCTGCGGCGGGGATCGCGGTGTTGAACATCGATCATCATTCCACCAATCAATATTTTGGCACTCATAATCTGGTGCGCCCGGAGGCGGCCGCGACCGCGGAGATCGTCTACGACCTGCTGGTCGATCTGGGGGTGGAGATCGATGCCGGGATCGCCACCGGTCTGCTCGCCGGGCTGGTTTCCGACACCCGTGGGTTTCGCACCGTCACCACCACGCCGCATACGCTGGAGCTGGCCACCGGTTTGATGCGGGCGGGCGCCGATCTGACCGTCATCACCGAGCAGCTCTTGGAGCAGCGCGACCTCTCCACCGTTCGTTTGTGGGGCGAGATCATCGAGGGGGTGCAGCTAGAGGGGCGCATCGTGTGGGCCGTGGAGAGTCTTGAGATGCGCCGCCAGTTGGGCGCCGCCGATGCGGGAGATGGGGTGGTCAACTTGCTGGCCACGGTGAAGGAGGCCGATGTGGCCATCCTCTTCCGAGAGACGAATTCCGGCCCGGTGGAGGTGAGCCTCCGCTCGCGGCGGGGGGCCAATGTGGCGCGCATCGCCCAGCGCTTCGCGGGGGGCGGCCACCCCCAGGCGGCCGGCTGCAGCGTGAGTGGCGATCTCCAGGAGGTGGTGCGCCGCGTGCTGGCGGCGGCTCAGGAAGAACTTGCCGAGCAGGCGGCCAGCGAGGCCACCTCACCCGTCGCCCTGCGCCGAAGCTAGCGCGCTGATCCTCCCCCAACCCTCGAATCCAGGGTATCACGATGGGACGACTACCCGCCGGCTCAGGGATCTTGCGTCCTGGCCAGGTGCGCCAGCCCTGTCCGGTGTGTGTCGATTCCGTTGGGGGCCCAGCGCGCGGGCGGGCTTTGACCGCGGTGGGCATCCTCAATATCGACAAACCTAAAGGCCTCACCTCCCATGATGTGGTGGATGGGGTGCGGCGGGCCTCCCGTCTCCGTCGAGTGGGGCATGCGGGCACCTTGGATCCGTTGGCCACTGGGGTGCTATTGGTTTTACTGGGAGCGGCGACGCGGCTGGCCGAATATCTGCTGAGGGGCCGCAAGGTTTATCGCGCCCAGGTTCACTTTGGGGCGGCCACCGAGACGGGGGATGCCGAGGGGCGAGTCA
>JACPWV010000220.1 GCA_016196905.1 Chloroflexota bacterium
GCGTGGTCCCCCATCCGCTCCATCTCGTTAACCACGATCATGGCGCTGATGATATCGCGCAGGTCGCGCGCGGCGGGCTGCTGAGTGGCGATCAAGCCGAAGCACAGGTCTTCGATCTTGAAACGTTGCTCATTGATCTGCGCATCGTCCTGGATGATCTGACGGGCCAGATCCAGATCGCGATCTTTGAGCGAACGCACCGCCCGCTCCAGGGCCTCCTCGATCATCTGGCCCATCACCAGGATCTCCTGCCGCATCTCGGCCAACTGTCGATCGAAGGTCTCCCGTGGATGGAGCATGGCTCTCCTTCGCCTAGGGTACTCGCGCCGTTAGAAATTCGAGTAAGCGTTGACGCATATCGTCTCGCACCTGGCGAAAAGCCTCCAGGCGCTCCTGCGGGGAGCCGGCGGCCCTTCTGGGTCGGGGAAGGGCCAAGAGTGCTGCTCGCCGGGTCCCAGCCAGACCGGACAGCGATCATCGTCCTGGCACAGGGTGATCACCAGGTCGAACTGTTCACCCGCCAACTCGACTACATGTTTGGAACGCTGCTGCGAGAGGTCGATGCCGATCTCGGACATGGCCTGGATAGCCAAGGGGTGAACTTGGCTAGGCTCGGACCCGGCCGAGCGGGCCTCGAAGCGATCGCCTAAGAGCTGGTTGATCAAGCCCTCAGCCATCTGGCTACGAGCGGCGTTGTGGGTGCACAAAAACAGGACGCGCCTTCGGTCGGGCATCGCTTGCGCTTATCGTCGTTGGCCCATTCCGTCTATCGGATCAAGCGAGAGCATTCAGCCGGCACATACCTTGAATCGCTCTGCGCTACAGTGAGTATACCTCTACCAAGCGCTTCTCAGTCTCCGATTCGATCCTGGCGATGACCTGGACATAGGGAGCGATGGTGGAGTTGCTCAGTTTGCGCTTCAAGAGCTCGTCCACCTGGAAGATGCCCGCCGAGTTATTCATGGCGATCTCGATGACGATGGGTTTATCCGCCTTGCCGCGCTTGAGGCTGACCGACTCGATGGCGGCCGCCGAGACCGAATGGATGTTCACCTCGCCGGCCTGGAAGGGGATGCGCGAGCGGCCCTCGGTCATGTCCAGGGCGTCGGCTACCTTGAGCACGCTGGCCTCGATGGTCAGCGGACGCACATCCCAGCGGTGAGCGATCATGGCGTGCAGGACCTCGCCGGTCATCGTGGTGCGCTCCCGCTCGGGGTAAAGTCCCTCCAACAAGGCTTTGGCTTTGGGCGCGCCCAGGATCAGACTGTAGCGCTCGTGGTCCTCGCGGTGAACGATCATGCCCACATCATGCAGGCAAGCCGCCAGCACCACGATGACCTCAGCATCCTGGCTGGTTAGTTTGTGGTGGGCCACCACGCTCATCTCGATCCCGGCTTCCTCCAACAGACGCAACAGCTTCAAAGCTGCGTTGGCCACGATGCGGATGTGCACCTCGCCGTGATCGCTGATCCCGGAGCGATCCACCGCATTGATGTTGGCGCTGCGCCACCATTGATGCAGCTCAGCGTCCTGGTTGATCCGTTCCAGGAGTTGGCCCAGCTTCTTGTTATTCTTCAGAGGAAGGTTTATGGGCACGCGCGCTCTCCTCCACAAAGCGAAGCAGCACCTCCCGGGCCTGCGCCGGGTCGTCCAGGTCGCTGACCAGGGCCTCGTAAGGGCAGGGCCCGTCGCCTTTACGATTAAGGATCAGCGGCACGCTGCGATCGTATTCGACCCAGATCCCGCGGCTCTGCAGCACCGCCAGCGCCGCCTCACTGGCAAAAGGGGTGTACACGGCGCTGATGCCAGCGGTCAGCACCAGCAAGGCCGCGGCGCGACCCACCACCCGATCAGCCAAAGCGCTGCCCTGTGCCTCCCCGCCTACCGCCTGGAGCAGGTCCAGCAAGGGGCCGATCCCTTGTCCGTGGGCACTGCCCAGGATGAGCCCCTCCTTGGCCAGCACTACTTCGGCGCCCGCCTGAAGGGCGACCCGGGCGAGGTCTAGGTCGCGGCGCGTTTCGAGCGGGTGCATTTCGGATGGCTGATGGCTCATCGCAGATCGCAGTGAGCTGAACAGATATTCGCCGCACCCTCCATCGATGGCTCGCTCGTCACTTGACCTTCTCGGTTTCTGATCGGGCGGCCCCTCGACTCCGAAGGGAGCCCGACGCTATATTTCCTCGCTGCCCGCTGGGCGCTGGCCGCTGGCCGCGCCCTCCAAGAGCGGCCTCAGCAAGGCCACCGAGATGGCGTAAGAACGATAGGGCAGGCCCGTCCCTTGGCGCTTATCGGGCGGCTGCCGATCCCCCATCATCATCCCCACCACGCGACCTCGAGCGTCGAGCACTGGGCCACCCCCGCCTTTCAGGGGTGTGCTCATCTCAATCTGCCAGGCCTTGCGCCCCTCCCAGCCGCGCGGATAGAGCGCCGTGACCTTTCCGGAGCGCTCGATGATCCGGGGGGATCCCTTCTTATCGCGCACGGCGGTGAGCACCGTGACGGATTCGCCAACGCGCACCGGCTCGTCGCGGAAAGTCACGGGGCCCAGCCCATCCAGGGGCACTTGGAAGAGGGCCAGGCTCAGCTCTGGCTTGGCGGCCAACAACTTGGCCTCAGCCCTGCGTCCATCAGGGAGCTGGATGTGCACCTCGCTGGCCTCCACGATAACGCCGCCCACCTTCACCGCCGGGGCCCAGTAACCCAAGAGGAGGCCGTCCTCGCCCACCACCACCGCTAGGTCGAGGCTCAGGGCTCCTTGCGCACTCTTGGTCTCTTTGAAGACGACGCCTTGACTTTGCGGGTTCATGGCCGATTCACTCGGGAGAGAGTGCAGCGCTCGATTTATCCGAAGCGCCCGGTGATGTAATCCTCGGTGCGCTGGTCGCGCGGCTTGGTGAAGATGGCCTTGGTCAGATCATACTCGATGATGTGCCCTGCTCGCTGTTCGTCTGCCAGCATGAAGGCGGTGCGATCGGAGACACGCGCCGCCTCCTGCATGTTATGGGTGACGATGATGATGGTGTAGTTGCGCGCTAGACTGCGCATCAGCTCTTCGATCTTCAGGGTAGCCGAGGGATCCAGGGCCGAGGCCGGCTCATCCATCAGGATCACCTCCGGCTCCACGGCCAGGGCGCGGGCGATGCACAGCCGCTGCTGCTGGCCGCCGGAGAGGGCCAGGGCCGAATGGCGCAGCTTGTCCTTCACCTCGTCCCACAAGGCGGCCTGTCGCAAGGAGTGCTCGACGACCTCGTCCAGGTTGCCCCGGAAACCATTGATGCGCGGGCCGAAGGCCACGTTCTCGTAAATCGATTTAGGAAAGGGGTTCGGTTTCTGGAACACCATCCCGATGCGCTGCCGGATTTCCACCGGGTCTGTCCCGTCGGCGTAGATATCCTCGCCGTTGAAGATGACCTGACCCTCGGTGCGCGCGGTGGGGATCAGCTCGTTCATTCGGTTGAAGATGCGCAGCAGGGTGCTCTTTCCGCAGCCCGAGGGGCCGATGATCGCTGTGATCTGGTTGCGCTGAATGGCTATCGAGATGTCGCGCAGCGCCATGAAATTCCCATACCACACCCGTACCGAGCGGGCTTCCAGCACCAGGTTGTTCCCCGCCGGGTGCGGGTCTCCCGCGGACTGAGGCAGCGAACTCCCGAACTCAAAGCGCAGTGGGCTCACCATTGCACGCGGTAGCGATTGCGCAGGTAGATGGCCACGGCGTTCATCGACAGCAAAACCACCAAAAGAACGATGATCGCCGCTGCGGCCAATCCGCGAAACTCGGGCTGGGGCCGGGAGGCCCAGTTGAAGATCTGGATGGGGAGCACGGTGAACTGGTCGAGGATGCCCCCGGGCAAGAAGGCGATGTAGGAGAGTGCGCTGATCATGATCAGCGGGGCCGATTCCCCGATCGCCCGCGACAGTGCCAGGATCGTCCCCGTCATGATCCCCGGGAGGGCTGCGGGCAGTACCTGTTCACGAACGGTCTGCCAACGTGTGGCGCCCAGGGCATAGGCGCCATCGCGGATGGAGGGAGGCACGGCACGGATGGCTTCGCGGGAAGCGATGATGATGACGGGCAGGATGAGGAGGGTCATGGTGAGCGCGCCGGCCAGCACGCTGCGCCCCAAGGCCAGGGCCCGCACGAAGAGCGCCAGTCCCAAGATCCCGTACACGACGGAGGGGACTCCGGCCAGGTTGGCAATATTGGTCTGGATGAGGCCGGTAACCCAATTGCGCGGAGCGTATTCCTCCAAGTAGATGGCCGCGCCTACCCCGATGGGGAAGGAGATGAGGGCGGTCAGAGCCAGAAGCCAGATGGTCCCGAAAAGGGCCGACTTGACCCCCGCCTCTTCAGGAAAGCGAGAGGGAAAGCTATTCATAAAATCCAAATCGAGCCAGGGGCTGCCGTCGCGCCAGATATCGATCAACAACACTGTGAGGGTGAGGACGCCGACCAGCGTGGCGGCCAGGAATATCCAATAGAAGAGGCGCGCGATGTTTTGGCGCAGCCTGCGCCGCGGAGTGTTCATCGATACGCCTCCCGGTAGCGGCGGATCACCCAGTCGCTGAGCAGGTTCATCCCCAGGGTGATGGCGAACAATGTCGTCCCCACGGCGAAGATGGTCCTGAATTCAATCGTCCCAGCAGGGGTATCCCCCAAGCTGACTTGCACGATGTAAGCGGTCATGGTTTGGATGCTCTCCAGGAAATTGAGTGTGAGCCGAGGGGTGGAGCCAGCGGCGAGGCTCACCGCCATGGTCTCTCCGATGGCCCGCGAAAGCGCTAGGATGAAGGAAGCGAATACACCAGAGAGGGCCGCGGGAAGCACCACCCGAGTGGCCACCTCGAACTTGGTGGCCCCCAGCCCGTAGGCCGCCTCGCGCAGGTCGCGCGGGACCGCGGAGAGCGCATCTTCACTTAGCGAGGAGACCATGGGGATGATCATGATACCCACCACGATGCTGGCGCTAGCCGCGTTGAAAACGCTGGCCTCGGGAAAAAGGCGCTGCAGGATGTCCGGAGTGATGAACTGCAGAGCGAAATAACCGTAGACCACCGTGGGGATCCCCGCCAGAACCTCCAAGGCGGGCTTGACCAGATTGCGCACCCGCTCGGGGGCGTACTCGCTGAGGTAGATGGCGCTGCCCAGGCCGATGGGCACTGCCACCAGGGAGGCCCCCAGCGCCACCATGACAGTGCCATTGATCAAGGGCAAGATGCCGAAGTGCTTGGGCTGAAAGAGCGGGGTCCACTGGGTCCCGCTAAAGAACTCGATGGGGGAGACCTCGCTGAAGAAAGCGAGGGTTTCTCCCAACAAGGAGAGGACGATGCCCACCGTGGTCAGGATGGAGAGCGCGGCGCATAGGAAGAGCATTGAGCCCATGGCGCGTTCGCTCAACCGAGACGAGGCACGCGTTGCATGGGCCCGCGGGCGCGGCATCTCCGTACTCTGCATGTCCGTGGGGACCCCGCGTTAATTATACATCTTTCAAGCAGCAAAGCATCCTCCGGATGCGCCCCAACCGAGGGATGCTTCCTGAAATCGATTGGAATGGGAGGACAGGGATAGTTATCTTAGAGCCTCTTCCAAAGCTCGTAGGCCAGCGTCGTACTCCGCTTGAGGCAACTCCACATAGCCCACCTGGGGAACCAGCGTGGTGGCGTTTTGCACGTAGAAGCGTACGAACTCGGCCACCTCCGGGCGAGCTAGGGAAGCTACCTTTACATAGATGTACAACGGTCGCGATAGAGGCATGTAGCTGCCGTTGAGGATCGTCTCCCGGCTGGGAAGCATACATCCCCTACCACCGTCGATGGCCACTAGCTGGAGGCGCGAGCTGTTTTGTTCGTAATAGGCGAAGCCGAAGTAGCCCAGCGCCTGGGCGTCGCCCGCGATGCCCTGCGCCAGGACGTTATCGTCCTCGCTGGCGGTGTAATCGGCGCGGCTGGCGTCCTCCTCGCCCACGATCTCCGCGGTGAAATAATCGAAGGTGCCCGAGTCGGTGCCGGGGCCGTAGAGATGAATCTCTTCGGCGGGCCAAGAAGGCTCGATATCGCTCCACAGCCGAACGGTGCTCCCCGGCTCCCAGATCGCCTTGAGCTGCCCCATGCTCAGGCAACCCACGAAATCGTTGCCGGGATTGACCATCACCGAGAGCCCATCGAAGGCCACCTTGAGCTCGATGAACTCGACGCCCGCCGCCCGGCAGGCTTCGATTTCCGAGTCCTGGATGGGTCGGGAGGCGTCGCTGATATCGATCTCACCGGCGCAGAAGCGCTTGAATCCGCCCCCGGTGCCGGAGATGCCCACCGTCACGCGCACAGCCGGATTCACCTTCTGGAACTCCTCGGCCACCGCCTCGGTGATGGGGAAGACGGTGCTGGACCCGTCTACCTCGATCAGGCCACCCCTTGGCTGGCCCCCGCAGGCAGTAACCAGCACGGGAAGGCTGAGCAATCCGATCTTGAGGTGATCAGGGATGGACAAGGGTCCCACGCTCATTTTCCTCCTTGCCTTTTTCGTTTCGCTTAGAGGGTAGCTTATTTAAGTTACACTCATTGAAACGTGCCGTTACAAATTTGTTACGATATAGCGAATCTTTATTTACCTGCGGGCAGGGTGAAGTAGAAGGTGGAACCTTTCCCCTCGCGGCTTTCTACCCAGATACGCCCGCCGTGGGCCTCCACCAAATGTTTGGCAATGGCCAGGCCCAGCCCGAAGCCGGATTCGCCGGCGCGAGCGCGGTCGACTTTGTAAAAACGCTCGAAGATGCGCAGCAGGTGGGCGGCCGGAATGCCCGGGCCCGAATTTATGACACGCAGCTCGACCCATTCCCTCCGCGGCTCGGCCTCGACGCGGATCTCAGCCCCCGCGGGGCTGAACTTGATGGCGTTGTGCAGCAGATTGCCCAACACAGTTCGCAGCTTCTCCTCGTCGGCCAGGGCCCTCAGGCCCTCGGGCAGGGATGATGACAGCTGAATCCCTTTCTGCTCCGCCTGCGGTGCCAGGGTCGCCCAACTGGCCTCGATCACGGCCGCCAGGTCGACGCGGGCCAGCTGGAGGGGAACTCGCCCCGCCTCCATCTCAGCTAACTCGAGGAGGCCCTGGGTCAAGCGCCTCAGGGAGTCCAGCGCCGCCTCGATTTTGGTCAAGAGGCCGCGGCTCCACTCCACAGCGCTCAGATCGCCGCCGCGCAGCGTCTCCACCAGAAGCTGGAGGGAGGTCAGGGGGGTGCGCAGCTCGTGGGAGAGGTTGCCCACCAAATCGCGCCGCGCCTGAGCTAAACGTTGCAGCTCACTGACATCGTGCAGCGCGATCAGCGCGCCGGAGCTGTCGAGGGAGACCCCTCTCAGCCGAATCAGTTTTGAGGCGATCTCCAGAGGCTTATCCAGAGCGGCCGGCTCTCCCCGCAAGACCGCCTCGATCAGCAACTGGGCCTCGGGGTGGGGGAGCACCTCGATGGAAAGTCGCTCGATGAGCGAGGTGCTACCCAGCAGCCGAGCCGCGGTGGCATTGGCCCAAGTGACCCGGCGGCGGCCATCCACGATCAACAGCCCTTCTTCGACGGTAGAGGCGATGGCTGAGGATCGGCGCTTTTCCTCGCTCAGCTCAGCGGATAGCCCACGTAGCTCGCGCCGGGCGTGATTAAGCTGGTCGCTCAGTCGCGCCAGCTCTCGGCGAAGTCGCCAGATCACCGGGGCGAGGGCGAGGATGATGATCAGCGCTAGGAGCGTGGCCAGGTCCATCTCATCCCTCCAAGCGATAACCCACGCTGCGCACAGTCTGAATTAGCTCGGGCCGGGAGGGGTCGCTCTCAACTTTTTCCCGCAGCCGGCGGATGTGCACATCGACGGTGCGCGTATCGCCTGAGTACTCATAGCCCCACACCCGCTCGATCAGCAGTTCGCGGGATAGCACCATCCCCCGATGCCGGGCCAGCTCCACGAGTAGCTCAAACTCCTTGGGGCTGAGCGTTAGTTCGTGATCGCCGCGCCACACGCGTCGACGGGGAATGTCGATGATCAACTCCCCGACCTCCAGGCGTTGGCTTTCAAATCGCTGAGGAGTCCGTCGCAGCAAGGCTCGCACCCGGGCCAAGAACTCCCCCAGACTGAAGGGCTTGGTGAGGTAGTCGTCCGCGCCGGCCTCCAGCCCCACGATCTTGTCCACCTCGCCGGCACGGGCGGTGAGCATGATGATGGGAACTGAGCTTTCCTGCCGCAGCAGCCGGCACACGGAGAGGCCATCCAAGAGGGGGAGCATCAAATCCAGGACGACCAAATCGGGCTTTTCTTGGCGAGCGATCTCCAGCGCCGCCAACCCATCGGCGGCTTTACACACAGTGTAGCCCGCCTTTTGCAGGTTGTACTCCAGGGTCTCCAGCAGGGTCGGATCGTCCTCGACTAGCAGGATCTTGGTCATAACAGGGTTTCCCCATCGATGAGGGCCGTGGGGCCAAACAGTGTGGGTGAATTATAACGGAAAAAAAGCGGGGACGGCGCCTAGCCCCTCAGCCAGGATCGTAGCAATCGGAAAGGGGGCGGTGTACCCGATCACGGACAGTCCTCAGTTGCTGCCCCTCCGTGTGAGGGTTTACGGCTCGGTCTCGATCGACTTTACCCCTCGCTGAGGACCAGTCGTCGACACAAAGCTCATAGCTCTGCTTCCGCGCAAGCAGAAGCATAAATAACGAAACCGCTTTCTTCGACCCCTTTTCGCTTTGCTGCGGGACCTTGCGGAAAACGGGTTTCTATACCGCTCTCGGGCTTACTTGTTCTGTCGGAAAATTGGTGGCGGGCGATATCTCAGCGCTCGATCCCCGGACCAGGGCGCATCCGGCGCCATGGTCAGGCCGGCCAAAGCCAGGAGCACGGTGTCATAGTTCACCCGCCAGCCCGCGAAATCCCGCCAAGCCTGGTCCCGGTCCGGCTTTAGGGGAACTCCCTGGGCAGCGAGCTGGTCGTAGGCGGCATCGAACTCTTCTTGGGTCACGCTGATGGGGTCGCTTGGCTTGGGGTTGGGATCGTACGGGATGCTGAAAAAGTCGGCGATGCGGTGCAGAGCCACATACCCTGCCCGGATGCACAGTGCCGCCTGGGGATCGTGCGGGATGTCGACCGTTGAGAGGGTGAGCGAGGCGGCGTCAAGCACAGCGCCAGCGGCCGTAACCCAGGAATGATCGGGCTGAGGTGATCGGAAAACGACCAGCGCAGCGAGAGCGGTATGGCTTTCCTCGATATCCACGAACCAGGCCTCCCAAGTCCGCCACTGCTCACTGAGCCGATCGAGCCCGTGAATGCGATAGAAGCGCTTGATCATCTCGACCGCCGAAGGTGGGGCGCCGGCGCGTACCTCCAGCAGGGCCACGGCGGCCTCGCGGCGAGAAAACGCGGCGTAGAGGGTTGGCAGGTAAGCAATGAGTAAAGCCACCAGCAGGAGGCCAATCGTCGCTTCAGAAAAGGCCAGGATCGTTTGGGGTAAGCCCTCCACGCCTGCGAATCCGAGCGTCAATAATGAGGAACCGCTGAGATGGAAGGCCTCAAACCACGACCCAAGGCCGAGGGCCCAGAACATGCCCATATAGCCCACTTGAACCAAAGCCAGCCACACCGGGAGCAGGGTGAGTAGGCCGATGGGGGCGAAGAAGGCCATGACCCGATCGCGCTCGGCGTAGGAGCGTGACCTCCGCAGACTGAGCTCGAAGAGGCGCCGCAGTGTCCTGAAGACCACACGGACGATCGGGTCTGGCGCGGCGCGCGGCAGCACGAAAGTTCGTACGGCAGAGAGCAAGGTGCCGACAACAATGACCAAACCGAGAACAAAGAACAGGACGCGCAAGATCAACATGTGGAAACCCTCAGCGGGATGACCCACCTCTCAGCCGCCGTAGCCAAGTCTGCAGCGCTTTCAGCAAACCGCGGATCTACTGGCCGGGTCGCTCCGGCATGTCAAACGTTTACCGGGGCAGGCGATAATATACTCTTTGCTCTGGGCGACCTTGTAGGCCAGGCTCGGCTCAACTCTTTGACCTCATTTGCGCGCGAGACCTCTGCTCGAGCGCGAGTTCGTAGGACAAGCGGAGCAAGTCGATCGCGCGTTCGATGTCGGCCGCTTCGTGGAGGTAAAAGCTGACCCAGCCACTCTCCGGCAAGATGTGATGGGGTTGGGCGCGACCGGCGGCCACGAGCTCATCGCGCACTTTCTTGGGGAAGGGGATATCCACCAGGCTATCACCGTGGATGTGGCCGATTTCGCGCTTGCCCAGCCGATACTCTGTCCCACCAAAGCGATGGGGATGGGCAGTGACCTCCGCCCAGCTCAAAATGGCCCGCTGGATCTCTTCTTTCGCGCCACGGACTGTCATGACTACGCTCCCAAAGGCCAGTGGACTCGGCTAGACCCCACTCGTCAATCAGAAGTCTGGATAGCCCGTCGATACCCTCAGCCACACCTTTTATCCCCTTGCCCTCTGCACAGAGGTTGGAGTGAGCGGCTGGCTGGTCGGCGTGCGAAGGATGGTCAGGCCCATCAGCACGGCCAGCCCCATAAGAGTCGCGGCCGCCACCATGGGCGCGTTGGGTTCGACGTTTTGGAAGAGAAAGCCGGAGAGCAGCGGGCCGAGGATGCTGCCCATGGCCGCGGTCGATTGGTGAAGCCCGATCACCCGACCGCGGCCGTCAGGCGGCGCCACGTAGGTGAGCAGGGCGATAAGCGCCGGCAACGAGACCCCCCCTCCAATAGCAAGAAACGGGACGACGAGCACGGAGACAGCAAGCGTCGGCCAGAGGGCCATTGCGGCGAAAGCCCCGGCGCGCGCCAAGCTGCCTCCGATGACAAGCTTCTTTTCTCCGAAGTGCCGCACCAACGGCCCCACCAGCCAGACCTGGGTTACGATCCCGCACACCCCAACCAGGGTTAGAATGGCGCCGACGGCTTGCTGGACGCTCGCCTGGGGAACCCCGGGGAAGACCAGGCGCTCTGCCCACAAAACATAGATCGTCTGGAAGGTGAAGAAGGCGAATTGTGAGCTGAAAGCCACCAGCAAGAGAAGAGCGATCGCCGGCACGCGCAGCAGGTCGAGTCCGTGGCGGCCGGCCACCCCGGCCGCCGCTGCCTGTTCTAGCCTGCGTCGCTGGGCCGGCAGCGATTCGGGCAGGAGGAAGAGGGAGAGCAGGATGGTGAGTAGCGAGACGGCGGCGGCCACAAAAAATGGCAAGCGCGGGCCGTAGAGAGAGGCGATGACGCTTCCGAAGGCTGGTCCGAAGACGAAGCCGAGTCCGAAGGCCGCGTTGACTATCCCCAATCCGCGCGCCCGGTTCTGCTCATCGGTGATATCGCTGAGGTAAGCCTGGGCGACCGAGATGTTCCCGCCGGTGAACCCGTCGATGATCCGTGAGAGGTAAAGGAAGAGCATGGCCGGCGCCAGGCCGGTGATCAGCAAACCGGCCAGCGTCCCGGCCTGGGAGAGAATCAGCACAGGCCGCCGTCCGACCCGATCCGAGAGCCGTCCCAAGAGGGGCGAGGCCAGGAACTGGGCAGCGAAGTAGACGCTGGTGAGGGTGGTGATCTGCCAAGCCGTGGCTTGCAATTGATTCTTGGCGAACAGGGGAAGCACCGGCAGCGTGATGCCCAGGCCGAGCACATCCACAAACACAATCATGAAGATGGGGAAGCGCGGCGAGCGGAAAAACCCGAGCAGGCGGTGAGTGAAGTCGGTCATCATTCGTTTTGATTGGCGCCAATCTTTCCTTGAAAAGGGAGGTTTTACGCCTGACTCACGGCGCTACCTTCCAGCTATCGCCGTGGATATCGACGATTTCGCGTCTGTCCAGCCAATATTCTGGTCCGCCAAATCGGTGCGGATGCGCAGTAACCTCCGGCCAGCTTAGCATAGTAGGGTGGATTTGTTGGCTGGCGCTACGAGTTGGCATGTTTACCCCCCTCGCCTTCCTATGCCCTTTCGAGCTGAGCCTGGTCCCAGCCCGTCTGACGCAGCCACGTCTCCAAGGTCATCAACTGGGGGTAGATGGCCCGCAAATCAGGAATGTCCGCTTTATAACCTTCTTCCTCGAACCACTTTCGCATCTTGGCCCCCTCGGGGTTGAACTGTAAAGGTTGCTCGAGGGGTTGCTGCACAAATTGAACGGGCCTGCCAATCACTCGGCCGAATACTTGAGCGATCTCAAGCTGGGTCAGCTCGTCGCCGGCGATTTCGAGTGCTTTTCTGATGAACTCCTGCGGGTTTTTGAAAGCAATCCGAACGAACGCACCGATGTCATCCGCCGCGATGAGCTGCAGCTTCGTTTGAGCCGGCAAGGGCTGCAGGAAAGTCCCATTCAGAATCTGCGAGCGATTCCAGTTAAAGTTCTCCATGAAAGCGACCGGTCGAAAGATGGTCGCCGCTAAGCCTAAGGCGCGGATGTATTGTTCGATCTGCCACTTGCTCTCAAAGTGCGCGAGACCCGTGTTGCGCTCAGCGCCGCCCACAGAGCTGTAGACAAAGTGCTCAACCCCAGCGGCTTTGGCCGCGTCTGCCAGGTTCTTGCCTTGGCGTACCTCTCCCTCGGCGCCCACCTCCGGAAGCCAATAATTTTGCACGCTGAATACGCCATAGACATCCTTTACAGCGTGATCCAGCGAAGCACAGTTGTACAGGTCACCCTTTACGAGTTCCACGCCCTGGTCTGCCAATGCGCGCGCCGCCGGTTTGTTAGGGTCGCGAGTGAGCCCCCGCACATGCCAGCCCCCAGCCAACAGGTGCCGCGCCACTGCGCCGCCTTGAGTGCCTGTCGCGCCTGTGACTAGGATCGTCTTTTCAATAGTGTTCACGGTTATCTCCTTTGGGGGCTTAGGGTGATTATGGAGCCACTACCGCGCTACTTCTCGCGCACCAGCGTCGTGAGCAGGTTTCCTGCGAAACCGATGATTTTCAACTTGAATGGCGTTCAATCTCTCGGTTGTCGAAATCGTTTCCTGAAGTGGTGCGCTGGGTGCTAAAACCGCGACGGTCATCCGTCGCGGTTTTAGCGTTGAAAGTTATTCTCTTATTTCGAGCCGACGACCAAGCTCACCTCTTTCAGTTCCCCACCCCGTACCACTTTGAGTTTTACGGTGGCCCCCACTCGCTCCGGGGACAGGTAACGCTGCAAATCCTCGATGCCTTCGAGGGATTGATCGCCGATCTGAAGGAGGATATCACCGGGCAGCAAACCAGCTTTTTCCGCAGGGCTAGCTGACTCTATGGTCAAGATCATCAACGCCCGATCTTGTTTGGCGGCCAGTTGTTTGGCCAGCGTCTCTGCGAGCGGGACGATTTGCAAACTGACCCCCAGATAGCCCCGCCGAACACGACCCTCTTTCAACAATGCAGTCATCACCCGCGTGGCGGTATCGGCGGGCACCGCCAGGGCCATGCCGCGCCCGAGGACGGCACTGTTCATTCCGACCACGCGCCCGCTCGCGTCGATTAACGGGCCGCCGGAAAAACCCGGATACAAAATCACATCCGTTTGAATCAACCCGTCGCGAAATTGTGAATGAAGCCCCCGCCACCCAAAGCCCCGGCCGCTGACCACGCCAACGCTGGCAACGGTTTCCTCGCTCCACGGCCGGCCGATGGCCACGACCAGGTGTCCGACCTTCAATCCCTTGGCGTCGCCGATCGGCGCAGGAGTTAGCTGAGCGCCCTTGACCCGCAGCGCGGCAATGTCCGTCGAAGGATCGCGTCCGGCCAGCTCAACCTGATAAGAATTCCCGTTGAACGAGATCTGAATCCCCTCCTCCCGTTCGACCACATGATCCGCGGTCAGGATCACATCGCTCGCCCATGCGATTCCTGATCCCGCGATGCGATGCCGCGCATCCACCCGCACCACGGACTGGCTGGCTGACTCAATCAGCGCCGCCAGCTGATCCGAAACACTTTGCAAAGATTCGATAGCCATCTCGACAAACCTCCTCCTGATTGTGCGAGTGACTTCTACGCCTGGAAACCCTGTGTTTCCTTCTCGCTAGAAAGGAGTTTAGCACCCGCGCGCCCCAATTACATCGCCCAAGCGACGAGTATTGAACCTAGCCGAATGGGTAGGGTCAGGGGAAAAGCAGCACAGGAGTGAGAGGAAGGGAGGTGTTTAGAAATATTCAGAGGGGAGGGCTCAGGTCACTAAAAGCTAAGCTGCGCTCGTGCATGGCGACTTCTTACCTTCAACGTCCAACTTTGAGTCGATCACAACGCAATTAACCCCTGCTGCAGTGCCATGCTGACCGCCTCGGTGCGATTGGCCGCCTGGAGTTTTCCCAAAATCGCGCTGATGTGGAATTTCACGGTGTGCTCTGTAATAACAAGTTCACTCGCGATTTGCTTATTCGGGAGCCCACGTGCCATCAAGCGCAGGACGTCGAGCTCGCGTTCGGTCAGAGGCTCGACCATTTCGGTCTCGCTGAGCGGTCGGGTGCGTGCCAGCAGCGCCGCCGCGGCGGCGGAATCCAGAACCAACATGCCGGCGTGCGCCGCTCGGATGGCATGTCCCATCTCTTCGGCAGAGGCATTCCGCGCTAGGTAGCCTTTAGCGCCCGCAGCCAAGGCATTGACGACGCGAGCATCCTCCGCCGATTCGCCCAAAGCCAAGATCTTAGTGATAGGCGCAGTGCGCAAAATTTCGCTCACGCCATTTTCGTCGTCGAGCTGTTCTAGATCGAACAGCACCACATCGGGTGCCTGTGCTCGGATTTGGGACAAAGCATCCGAGAGGAAGCGCGCTTCCCCGCTCACTTGGAGATCCTGGTGCTGGATCAGGAGCGATTTTAATCCTTCGCGGATGACGGGATAGGGTGCCACGATCAGAATTTTTATCACTTAGCAATCGTAACAATCGCACCGGATGCTGTCAACTACATTTAATCTCGCACCGCGTGTAGATTATCGGGGTCTGCATAAGCGCGTTCCATTTGATCCGGCCGGTCGTTTTGAAAGATAGCCCATGAGTTTCCGCTCGGGTCGTCAAAGCGGTAACAAGGCCCGTTAGGGATCTCGAACGCGTCGCCCTCAGGCTTCCAGCCACGCGCTTTCAAGTCGCGCACAGTGGCGCGCAAATCCTCCACAGCAAATACCGGCAGGCAGCTAGGCGCGGGGCGATGGTCGGCGATGAGTATAAGGGGCCCAACCCCCACACGGAAAGCGGCTACGCGCGCACCGAAGTCCTGGAAGTGCCAAACTCGTTTCGCGCCGATAATGTCTCGATAGTAGGTGAGATCAGCATCGAAGTCTGCGGAGCCCACATAGAGATATTGAAGTGTGCCGAGCGGTGCGGCATTAGCCTTCATGGCACGACTCGCCTCCTCGTTCTGGGTAAACACAATTTGGCGAGATTTGAGGTGGAGCGAAACAGCGTAGGGTGGGTTGGATCAGGCAAACGACAGGACCAAAACCGCCAAGCCCTGCTATAAATCGTCAGCGTCGCACACAGCCGCCTGAAAAATGGCTGAGCCTGCGTTTTGAAACAAGCTCCAGAAGTCTAGCCAATTATAACTGAAAATAGGGTAGCACAGAGCCTCTCGCTTCCAGCCAGAATGGCAACCCCCGCCGGAGGGACATGTCGGCTTGGTCACTCGGCGGCCGCCCCTACTTTCACTGCCATCCGAGGGCTTTGTGAGGGAGGATACATTGATCGGTCCCGTCTCGAGCTAAAAGAAGGGATATAACGGGGTAACGGGAGACGATCGATGACACTGGCTCCTCTAGTCCGTCGGCTGCTCTATCGCC
>JACPWV010000193.1 GCA_016196905.1 Chloroflexota bacterium
TCGAGTGCGCTTCGGCCTCGTCGCTAGCTCGTTCGGCAACAAGCAGCATCTGGGCCGCCACCGCCGAGCAGTGCTCCAGGAAATCGGGCGGGCCCTGGCCTTTCAAGGTAAGAATCGACTCCTCCACCTCCAAGGCGTTGCCCACCGCGCGCCCTAGGGGCTGATTCATATCCGAGATCACGGCTGCCACCCGCTTTCCGGTCCCGCTCCCGATTTCTATCATGGTCTGGGCCAGGGCCAGCGCCTCCTCCTCGGTCTTCATAAAGGCGCCGCGGCCCACCTTCACGTCCAGAACAATACAGTCCGCCCCCGCGGCCAGCTTCTTGCTCATGATGCTGGAGGCGATCAGCGGGAGGCACTCCACGGTGGCGGTGACATCGCGCAGCGCGTAGAGTTTCCCATCCGCCGGGGCCAGGTCCGGGCTTTGGCCGGCCACCACGATGCCGTGGCGAGCCAGGACCTCCTTGAACTCACTCTCGCTCAAATCGGATCGATATCCGGGGAAGGATTCCAGCTTATCGATGGTGCCGCCGGTGAAGCCCAGGCCTCGCCCGGACATCTTGCCGACAGCCAGTCCGGTGGCGGCCACCCAAGGGGCGACAGCCAGCGTGGTCTTGTCGCCGACGCCGCCGGTGGAGTGTTTATCGACCACCACAGGGGCAACGGAACTGAGGTCGAGCACCCGCCCCGAGTGGGCCATGGCTAGGGTGAGCCGGGTGGTTTCCTCCCGGTTCATTCCGCGCAGGGTAATTGACATCAGCCAGGCGGCCACCTGGTAGTCGGGGATCTCCCCGCGGGTGACCCCCTGGATGAAGAAGTGGATCTCCTCCTCGGAGAGCGCTTGACCGTCGCGTTTCTTGGCGATGATGTCCAGGGCGTGCATGGCTTGCTCGCGTGGTGGCCTCTAATCCTAGCATCGTCTCTATCCCTTGTCGAGACGGACGATCGGCCTATTCGCAAGAATCGTCAAAAAATGGACGCGATCGATCTGGCCATATCGAGACGTGGCACAAAGTCGGATGGGTCTTGACAAAAACGCCGGTGGACGCTATAATATAGACGAATTTAAAATCATCGATATATTAGGTTAATCCGAGATGCCTATCGATCCCGTTGATTTTTGTAAGGCCTTAGCCGACGAGACCCGGCAGGGCATTTTAAAGATGCTCTTGGAGCGCGGCGAGGTCAGTGTGGGGGAGATCGTCTCCGCCTTCAGGATGTCCCAGCCGACCATTTCCCATCATCTCAATGTGCTCAAAGGTTACGACCTGGTGCGCAATCGCCGCGAGGGGAAACAGGTCTTCTATTCCATCGTGCGCGAAAACGTCGATCATTGCTGTGGGATCATCTGCGCCAAGTTCGCCCCGGGTTTCCAGCTCATCCCCATCGAGGGGATCACCGCTAAGCGCGCTTTCTCAAAATCCTGAGCGCTTAAAATTTTTTGCGCTAACTTATCGATGTATTTAAATATCTAGTTCGATGAGCACCATGGCTATCGATCAATACACGATAGATTGGGACAGAAAGGAGGAGGGCGATGACCAGCGTCTGTCGGCGCCAGGAGGGGAAGGGGACCTGTCCGCCTTGTGCGGATGAAGGCTGCCCCTGCGGCTGCTGCTAAGCCACTCCTCGCCGGAAGGGGAGGAACTCATTCCTCCCCAGGACTCATCTGAACGCTTTCTTTCAGGGCTCGATCGGAGGCGATGGATGATATCGAGGCGGTGCCTGAAGATGATCTCTCAAGTGCCGAAGGATCCCCTCACCCAGACCTCTCCCCCGAAGGGAGAGGATGAGGTACTCCATTTCCTCTCTCCTGTGGGGAGAGGATTAAGGTGAGGGGCGATGTTTGCTTGCAGGCTAAACGAGCCAGACCAAATAGGCCGCCGGCGCGCCATCATCAAAGAACTGCGTGATGCGGCTCAAGAGATTCGAGAGCTGCCCGAGGGCTACGCGATTCGCTTTCACGGCGACAAGTCCTGTGTCGCGAGGTTGGCCGACTTTATCGCGTTCGAGCGCGAGTGCTGTCCCTTTCTGTCTTTTGAGCTAAAATACGAACCCTATGCGGGACCGATCTGGTTAGAAGTGCACGGACCCGAAGGCGTGAAACAGTTCATTCGAGCCGAGGTGGCGAAAGGTGGAGGGAACCATGGTGGTGATGGATCCTGAATCAATCAAGGGTTCGGTGCGGGAGCGCTACGGGACCAGCGCTGACCAGGCTGCTTGTTGCGACCCAGCCTGCGCGCCCCAAGAATCGCACTACTCAAACGAAGAGCTGGCCTGGCTTCCTCAGGAAGTTGTGGCCGCTTCCTGGGGCAATGGCAACCCGGTCGCGGAGGCCGACCTTCGCCCCGACGAGGTGGTGCTCGATCTGGGCTCCGGGGCGGGGCTGGACGCGCTGCTAGCCTCTCGGCGGGTGGGCCCTCAGGGGAGAGTCATCGGTGTCGATATGACGCCGGAGATGATCGACCTGGCCCGCCAGAACGCTGAGCGAGCGGGTGTGAAGAACGTCGAGTTTCGCCTGGGCGAAATCGAGCGTTTGCCGGCCGAGGACAGCTCCATCGACGCCATCCTGTCCAACTGTGTCATCGTCCTCTCGCCGCAGAAGGACCGCGTCTTCGCCGAGGCCTTTCGCGTCCTCAAGCCGGGTGGCCGTTTAGTGATCTCCGACAAGGTCGCCCAGCGACACCTTCCGGCTTGGCTGCGTGAGGATCGAGCCGCCTGGTCCA
>JACPWV010000187.1 GCA_016196905.1 Chloroflexota bacterium
AGGGCCAGTGCAGGTGGCACATGGACGAGCCGGGTCCGGCTGCCTACCTCTTGAGCGATGAGTCGCACGAATTCGGCGAAGGTGTAAACCTCTGGGCCGACGGCGTCCACGATGATGTCCTCCCGCTGCTCCGCCGCCCTCACCGAGATCTCCGCCACATCCTCGACGAAGACGGGCTGCACTCGATAATCCCCCGAGCTGGGAATAGCGAAAACGGGGAATCGCCTGAGTAACCAGGCGATGTTGTTGATCAGGATGTCCTCCCGTCCGAAGATTAGGGTGGGTCGGATAATGGCGTAGGAGAGCTCGGAATGAATGACCGCCTGCTCGGCCAGCGCCTTGCCCCGAAAGTACGGCAGGGGCGATTCGAGGGAAGGGTTGCTGACGCTGATGTACAAGATCCGGCGCACCTCCGCCTCTTTGGCCGCCCGGAGCAGCGCCTGGATGTTCTCAACCACTTTCTCGAAATGGGCGCCTCCGAAGGGAAAACGGATCCAATAAGTCATGTAGAGGACCGCCGCGCCGCGCAGGCTCTGGGCCAGAGCGCCTGGGTCGTCAAAGTTCAACGGCATTGCTTCGACTTGGCCATCGAAGGGGTCAGGGCGGTTGGGATGGCTCAAGAGCGTCCTGACTCGCTTGCCCTCGGCCAACAGCTTCCGCGCGATGTATCGGCCGGTAAAGCCGAACGCGCCGGTGACGACGTGCAACTCGGGAGTGGGCATACTCATAACCCCTTCCTCGATATTATTCGCATTGACTCTGAAGTCGCAAACCCGAACTGGGATATGCTCAGCTGACACGGATGCACAGTCCGTGGTTTAATCCTTCGCCACCTTCCAGGGAGCCTCTGGACCACGATCTCGGCGCTAGAGAGGTTTTCGGGAGGGGACCAGCCCCTCCCTACCCCCGACGTTATAGGGGAGGCCCTTGTGGCCTCCCGACCCTTTATACGGCCATTGTCGCATTTGTTGTGAGAGATACGGAGGCTTGACAGATCCCCAAACCGATGCTATACTGAGCGGCGATTTTGCGAAAAGGTTGGCGCAGCCGATGGAAGTCATCATCGTAAATAACGCTCAGCTTGCTGGCATCCGGACCGAGAGCGGCTTCGACTCGGGGATGCCTTCTCGGAGCGCGCCTGTAGACTGATAGAACGCTATCGATCTTTTTGCCGCGGGCGCACTCCAGCGCCCGCGGTTTTGTTTAGAGTCCCATCAGGCCGCGGGAGACCCGCGGCTCATCAATTTTTAGGGGGCCATTCGATGAACGAGATCGCCATTCAAGCTCGAGATGTTTACAAAGTGTTTCATAAGCAGCGCGGCCATCTCCCCTGGGAGCGGAGTGATGGCCACAGCGGCCGCCAGCAGGCAGTGGCCCTCGATCGGGTCTCCTTTGAGGTCCGCGTGGCGGAGATCTTCGGGGTGCTCGGCCCCAACGGGTCTGGGAAGTCCACCCTGGTGCGGGTGATCGCCACTCTTTTACTTCCCGATGGCGGCACGGTGACCGTTTTCGGCCACGACGTGGTGCGGGAAGCGATCGCCGTCCAGCGCCTGATCAACCGCGTGTCGGTCGAGGCTTCGTTCTTCAAGAAGCTCTCCCCGATGGAGAACCTGATCTACGGCGCCCGGCTGTATGGGCTCAGCGCCGCCGAGTCCCGAACTCGGATCATCGAAATCCTGACCCGCCTGGGCGTCGAACGGTGGGCTATCGATCAGCCGGTGGAACGGATGTCGCGCGGGATGCAGCAGAAGGTGGCCATCGCCCGCGCCCTCCTCACCCGTCCCGCCCTCTTGCTCTTGGATGAGCCCACCACCGGGCTGGACCCCCGCTCCAAGCGCGAGGTCCACACTCTGGTCCGGGAGCTGCGCGATCTGAACAGCACCACTATCCTGCTCACTACCCACGACATGCTGGAAGCCGAGTCGTTGTGCGAGCGCATCGCTATCATGGACGCGGGGAGGATCGTGGCCTTGGATACGCCCGAGGCGCTGCGCGGCACGGTGGCGCTCCACCAGGGCCACCCCCCGACGCTAGAGGATGTCTTCCTCGAGCTGACCGGCAAGCTGCTGACGGCAGACGGCAAGTAGTCGATAGTAAAAACACGAAAGGCAGGTACCAAATGATCTCGTCGGCCGCACAACAACTGCGCGCCTCATACGCCTTCGTCGAGCGCAACACCAACCTGATCAAGCGCTACTGGTCGTGGGAGGTGGTCTGGCTTTCCTACTCGATCGCCAACAGCCTATCGGTCAGCTACATCGGCCTGGGGCTAGAGCGGATCGGCGGCCTCCAGGTAGATGGCCGCCGCCTGGTGCTTTATCTGGTGGTCGGCACGCTGGTCTGGCACTACCTTTCCATGATCTTCTACTGGCTCACCGATATCATCGGCTTGGAGCGCTGGGAGGGGACCATCGAATATACCTTAATGGCTCCCATCCGTCGGCTAACCCATATGGCCGGCCAGACCATCTTCGCCGTAGTTTACAGCCTCCTATTCACCGGGGTCATCCTGGCCGTCAGCGTGATGCTGTTCGAGATCGACTTGGCCAGCGCGAACCTGGCCGGCGCGGCCCTGGTGATGCTCTCGGGCAGTCTGTCTTTCATCGGGGTGGGGATCGTGGGCTCCACCCTGCCGCTCCTGTTCCCCGAGCGCGGCTCGCAGATGACCCATGTTATTATTGCCGCGCTACTGCTGGTCTCCGGCGTGTACTACCCGGTCGAGGTCTTGCCAGGCATCCTCCAGCGGCTGGCCATCGTCTCACCGGCGACCTACGTCCTGCGCGGCGTGCGCGCCGCCCTGCTCGACGGGGCCTCGCTGCCCACCCTGTGGCCCGAGATCTGGCCGGCCCTGCTGATGGGGTTGGTGGCCATTCCGGCTGGCCTGCACGCTTTCGGCCTGGCCGAGCGCTACGCCAAGCGAGCCGGGAAGCTCGCCCGCAGTGGCTAGATAACGAAAGAAAGATCGTGCCAGAAGTTCGAGAGTTGATACTAGCCTCGGGGGGTGGCCGATCCGGGACGTGGATGACGAGCCCCAGGCCCAGTGGAAGGGAGGCTCGGGAGGACTCCGAAGGGTCTCCACTTTGCGCTTGTTTCGACGAGATCGTTACCCATTTAGCCAAATTGTCGAAATGATCGTCAAAATTTAGCGAATTACATAAATTTCCCTTGACACCTGCGCTCGAGTATGCTAGGCTATGGCCAGGCAAGGTTAAGGCATGGTCAAGGCATCTGGGCTCACGTAGAAGAGTCGTGTCCATATCTATGGGTGGCCTGAGGAGTCGCGCGAGCCCGGGCAGGAACCCATAGAGCCAAACCAAAGGAGGTGGTGGGATGCAAGATGTAATCACTCAATTTCTCCAGCAAATTGTCCCCTACGTTCCCAGGTTGGTTGCGGCCTCGGTCATCCTAATCGTGGGGTGGCTAGTGGCCGTAGTGGGATCGGCCATCGCGCGGGGGGCTCTTCGTCGTACAACCCGGGACGTGCGGGTGGCGCGCTGGATCGCCGGGGAGGGGGGGACCAGTGCCGTCGCAGTGGAGCGGTGGGGCGGAAGAGGCGTCTTTTGGTTGATCATGCTCTTCGTGCTCGTCGCCTTCTTTCAAACCCTGGGTCTGACCCTCATCACCGAGCCTCTCAACGAGCTCCTGAAACAGGTCTTCCAGTACGCACCCAGGGTGGTCGGAGCGGGGCTTTTGCTCTTGGTCGCCTGGATCGTGGCCACCGTCCTCAGGCTGGTCGTCTCGCGGGTGCTGGACGCGGCCAAGGTTGAAGAGCGCCTCGGCGGCCTGGCTGGAATGGAGGAAGAGGAGCGGGTGCCTTTGGCCCAAACCATCGGCGATGCTGTCTACTGGCTGGTCTTCTTGCTCTTCCTGCCGCCGTTGTTAGGCGCCCTGGCTGTGCAAGGCCTCCTGGGACCGGTGCAGGGGATGATCGACCAGATCCTGCGCTTCGTCCCCAACCTCTTCGCCGCCGGCCTAGTCCTGGTGATCGGTTGGTTCGTCGCCCGTATCATTCAAAGGATCGTGACCAACCTACTGGCCTCCCTGGGCACCGACCGGCTGAGCAAGCAGGTGGGACTGGCTCAGGTGTTAGGGCAGCAGACGCTCTCCGGGTTGGTGGGCCTGCTGGCCTACGTTTTCATCCTCATCCCGGTTTTGATCACCGCCCTCGAGGCCCTGAGGCTAGAGGCCATCACCCAACCGGCCAGCGACATGCTGAGGGCCATCCTGGGAGCGGTGCCGGCCGTCTTCGGGGCCTTCCTGGTGGTCTCCATCGCCTACGTGGTCGGACGGGTGGTCTCCGGGCTGATCACCAACCTGCTTACCGCCTTCGGCTTCAACAAGGTCCTGACCTGGCTCGGCCTGGGCAAGGAGCCTGCCAAGGGGGAACGGACGCCCGCGGAGATCGGGGGATACCTGGTCCTGGTGGCGATCATGCTCTTCGCCATCATCGAGGCCCTGCGGCTCATCGGCTTCGACCTGCTGGCCGAACTGGTGGCCCAGTTTCTGGTCTTCGCCGGCCAGGTCGTCCTGGGGCTGATCATCCTGGCCATCGGCCTCTATGTGGCAAACCTGGTCGCCAGGACGGTGGAGGCTACGCGGGTAGCTCAGGCGGGTCTCTTGGCCATAGCCGCCAGAGTCTCCATCCTGGTGCTGGCCGGCGCCATGGCTTTGCGACAGATGGGCCTGGCCAACGAGATCATCACCCTTGCCTTTGGCCTGGTTTTGGGAGCCATCGCCGTGGCGGTAGCTCTGGCCTTCGGCCTGGGCGGCCGGGACATCGCCGCCCGCGAGCTGGATGGTTGGCTGGAGTCGGCAAAGTCCAGGTCGACAAGGGGCAGGTCAACCAGGTCCGAGAGATCCTGAGACCAGGAAACACGAGCCCCATATCCTTCACCACCCGGGGATATGGCCGCAGTGAGTATTCGAGGCGGGGCGCTTGGCGCCCCGCCTGAACTTTGGCCGACCTCGCGCCCTCCATCAAGCCGAGTTATGCTACAATGGTTGGGTAGCCCCTTCGGGATGCGGGCGATTTATCCGACGCCTAAATGAGTCAAATCCATGGCTCGAGCGGTCGAAGTCCTCTCCCTCGCCGATTCGCTCCAATCGCTGGTGGATCATTTCAATCACCACAGGCACGAGCTTCGACTGGTTGCCGTCGTCTCACCCACCTGACTGACCTGTGTGCGCGGCGCCCGGGCGGTGCGCAGAGCGCTATTGGACAGCTACCCCCACGCTGCCATCAGCGTGAGCATTGTCTGGATCAACATGCTGGGGAGCGACACCGAGGATGCGGCGAGAAGATGGGCGCCTACCATCGAGGATCCTCGGGCCCGTCATTTCTACGATCCCCAAAGGCGAGCAGGAAGGGCTATCGCCCAGAGTTTAGGCGGGCAGGGCAAGATCGCCTGGGACATCTACCTGTTCTATGACAAGGACAGCGAATGGAACGAGGGCCCACCGATGCCGATCGATTGGGTGCATCAACTGACGGGAAGCAGCTGGGCGGATGCGGCCCGTTATCATGTCGGCGATCGCCTAGCGGAGAAACTCCGCGAGACCATGAAAAGGCTGACCGAGGCGCGGCCCTGACTCGATCAATTTAGCACGAGCAAAAGGCCTCTCCGCCGGAAGGCGAGATAACCTGAATTGAAGGAGGCGCGCAGTGCGAACCGAACCCATCACCCCTGCTGAGATCAAGTCCTTCGACGACAACGGCTACTTGATTCTCCGTGACGTCCTCCACCTGGAGGAGCTGCGAGCGCTTCAGGAGGACACGAGCGCGCTTATTCGGCGCGGCCTGGAGCAGCGGACAGAGCTGACCGAGCGAGAGCGTCACGATTTCCGCTACGAGGTGGACGATGTATTGGGGAGGGAGATGTTCTACCGGGTCAACTACCTCTACGATAAGCCTGGGCGCAGCTTCCTCCCGCTGCTGGCGCATCCGTTCATCTTGGACCTGGCGCGCAGGATGGTGAGCGAGGACTTCGTCCCCACCTGGGAGTCCATGGTGTTCAAAGTGCCGGGGGCAGGCCGCGAGATCAAGTGGCACTGCGATGTCGAGTCGATGGTCGTGACGACTCCCCATCGCATCTTCAACGTGGATATCTATCTAGACGAATCCGATCTAGAGAACGGCTGTCTGCTCGTGATCCCTCAGAGCCATAAGCCCGAGGGCTGGGAGACCCTGAAGCCCGCTGGTATCCGAGCGAAATATGGCTACGATCTGGAACGCGGGGCGCCGATCAACATGCAAGCAGCGCTCATGAAACCCGGGGATATCCTTCTGCACTCGATCTACATCGTGCACGGCTCCCCGTCCACCACCTCCCAGCGCCTGCGGCGGGTGATCTACTACGAGTTCCGTTCTGCGTCGGTGATCCTGGAGAGCCCGCCTAAGGGCGGGTGGGACGAGGCATGGATCCGTAAGCGGCTCAGGCTATTGCACGAGGCCATCCGCCAGCGAGCGCTCGCTCCCTATGCGGCCCACGACCCCTTCCCCTTCGTCTACGATCCTCCCGCCCCCTGGCGGCTGACCACCGA
>JACPWV010000191.1 GCA_016196905.1 Chloroflexota bacterium
CCGCGAGGCGCGCCTCTTTATCTTGGACAAAATGGAGGGGGCCATCGCGCAGCCGCGGCCGGAGCTGTCTCCCCACGCCCCGCGCATCACCCTGCTCAAGATCGATCCGGAGAAGATCGGCCTGGTCATCGGTCCCGGGGGCAAGACCATTCGCAAGATCATCGAGGAGACCGGGGTCAAGATCGACGTGGAGGACGACGGGACCATCTTCATCGCCTCTACCAACGGAGCCTCGCGCGATCGCGCGGTGGAGTTCATCCGCGCCCTCACCGAGGAGCCCGAGATCGGCAAGATCTACACCGGGAAAGTAAAAAGGGTCACCGACTTCGGGGCCTTCGTGGAGATCCTCCCCGGGCGGGATGGGTTGGTGCACGTCTCCCAGTTGGCCGATTACCGGGTGCCTAAGGCGAGCGACGTGGTCAAGGTGGGGGACGAGATCATGGTCATGGTCATCGACATCGACGAGGACAACAAGATCCGCTTGTCTCGCCAAGCGGTCCTGGAGGGATGGACCGCGGAGAAGGCTCGCGAGATGGATCGCAAGCCGCCCCGGGCAGGTCGAGGTCCCGGCGGTGTGCGGCGCCCACCCCGCCGAGCGGGCCCCCCTCGCCGCCCCGGCCGGTCTCCCAGGGACGAGTGAGCGTTCCCCCCTTTAGAGAGGATCGGGCGTCGCGTGGGTGCTTCCCACTGCGGCGTCTTTTCTTGCCAGGGCCATGAATAACCAAGCACTGGCCTCCCCGGGCCCAACTCCCGTCGAGTCTCTACAGCGCGGTGCAGCATACTGCGGGCACGGGAACCGCCAGCCATAAAGGAACCCCGTGGATCTGACCGTCCTTCTGATCATACTCCAGCTGATCTACCTAGAGGGCATTCTCTCCATCGACAATGCCGCTGTCCTGGCGGCGCTGGTCTCTCCCTTGCCCAAGGACGAGCAGGTCCCTTGGCCGGGTCCCTTGCAGTGGCTCAGGCGGCCGGTTCACCGCCTCCTGGGAGGGCAGCGCATGGCGGCCCTCAAGGTGGGGTTGCTGGGCGCCTATGTGGGCCGCGGCCTCATGCTGTTTTTGGCTAGTCTGGTGATCCGCAACCCCTGGCTGATCATTCTGGGTGCGCTCTATCTGGTCAAGCTCGGCGCGGAGCACCTTGGGACAGATGAGCCTGGGGAGCGGGACAGCGCCTTCGCCTCGCATAGAACGCAGGGGAGAGGCTTCTGGGCCGTGGTGCTGACGGTTGAGTTGGCGGACCTGGCCTTCAGCCTGGATAACGTGGTGGTGGCGGTGGCTCTCTCCAAGGAACTCTGGGTGATCCTGCTGGGCGTGTTTTTAGGGATCGTGACCATGCGCTTCGCCGCAGGCATCTTTGTGTACCTGATCGACCGCGAGCCCGCCCTCAAACCCGCATCCTATGTGTTGGTCCTAGTGATCGGTCTTGAGCTGCTGGCAGAAAGCTTTTTCAGCCTACACACCGACGCGGGGGTGAAGTTTTTGATCTCCGCCTCCATCGTGGTAGGGGCACTCCTCTACGGACACGTCCCCCTCATCCGACGCGTCGTCCAGCTGTTGCGTTGGTTCCGGCCCTTGCTGGGGCTGGTGAACCACCTCTTCGACCTGGCGCTGCGACCGCTACTCATCCTCTTCGAGGTGATCGTCGGGGGGGTGCGCGCGGGCTTCCGCATCCTGGAAGCCAGGCGAGAATAAATAACCGGACCCTGGTGAGAAGTCTCTCGTCCAGTTAAAATGGCCAAGGGGAGATCCATGGCACAGCGGTACTCGAGCTCCCAGCCCTGGAACGAGCCCACCAAGCGCTGGGTCCTGGCCGGCGTGGTGCTGCTGACCACCATCCTATTCTGGCGCCTGCGTGAGTTGATTCCCCCCTTGGTCATTGCTGCCTTGCTGGCCTATGTCCTCACCCCATTGGTGGGCGCGCTCACACGCCGCACGCGTCTCTCGCGCACCTCAGCCAGCCTGGCGGTGTATCTTCTGTTTATCCTTTTGTTGGTAGCACTACCCTCTTCCTTTGCCCCCAGCTTGCTCCAGCAGATCCGCTCCCTGCGCATCGATCTGCAAGACATCATTCAAAACCTGACCACATTCATCCAGCAATATCAAAGAATCGACATCTTCGGCTTTCCTTTGGATTTGCAACCGTTTTACGACGAGCTGCGCTCCCAACTCAACAGCGCTCTGGCCACCCTGGCTCAACGCTCCGTGGATGCGGTGGCCGGAGCCTTCTCGGGGATTTTGTGGCTGATCTTCATCCTGATCGTCTCCTTCTATCTGGTCATGGACGGGGAGAAGCTAGTACGCCATTTGGATCGGCTGACCCCGCCCGATTATCGCGGGGAGATCGCCCGGCTGCGCGATGAGATCGCTGAGATCTGGAACGCCTTCCTGCGCGGCCAACTTCTATTGTCCTTTTCGGTGGGGCTGATCACCGGCTTGGTGATGTGGATAGTGGGCGTGCCCAACGCCCTGCTCCTGGGACTGCTGGCCGGAATTTTAGAGATCATCCCCAACCTGGGTCCGGTGCTGGCCGCCATCCCGGCGGTGGCCCTGGCCTTCTTTCAGGGCTCAGATCGCCTTCCTTTGGGCAACGAATGGTTTGCCCTTCTGGTCGTCCTCCTCTATCTCGTCATTCAACAGTTCGAGAACTATGTCTTCGTTCCACGCATCCTGGGGGCCAGTGTAAAGCTGCATCCGGCCGTGGTGATCGCCGGAGCAGTGGCCGGGGCGAGCATCGCCGGCCTGCTGGGCATCTTCTTGGCCGCCCCCACCATCGCCAGCTTCCGCCTTCTAGGAGGCTACCTTTACGCAAAGATCTTACAACCCAATCCCGACCCCATAGGGACCCCGCCCTTCTTCGCGAGCCCCCTGTCCACCCCGGGTGGACCCGGGGAGGCCCCTCCCAGGCCAGAGCACAGCCGCCGACGGGGACGAAAAAAACCCAACCGAGTTGGGGTCCGAGCTAAGCCACGGCGACGCTCTAGATAGCGGCCGCCACCGGTCGGGGCACACTCTCCTCTGGCGGGCTGGGTTGTTCCAGCTTCCGCAATTTGTCCAGGCTCTCCAAGCGGTCGGTGAACAAGATGCCGTCCAAGTGGTCGATCTCGTGCTGGAAGACACGAGCCAACAACCCGCGCACCTTGACCCGCATCGGCTTGCCTTTGAGGTTTTGCCCCCGCACCAGCACGACCTCAGCGCGTTTCACCTCGCCCACGTAACCGGGGATGGAGAGACAACCCTCGGTCCCCTCCACCTCGCCCCAGGCTTTGACGATCTGCGGATTGCACAGGATGTAGAGCTTCCCGGTCTGGTCCAGCTCGTCCACAGCCCGTTCATCCTCGGGAGAGATCTCGGCCACGAAGACGCGCAGGGACACCCCGATCTGCGGGGCGGCCAGGCCGATGCCCGGCGCGGCGCGCATGGTATCCACCAAGTCACGCACTAAGCTGGCCAAGGATGGGTCGAAGCGGTTTACCCCCCTCGCTTTTTGGCGCAGGACCGGCTCGCCAGCCACGGCGATGCGTCGCACAGCCACCTTAAATACACCCCCGACTCATCTCACCAAGCCGCGCATCCCAAACTCGGATCTTAATAAATATACGCACGGCCGCGCGGCCCGTCAAACAAGAGGGTTTCCCTCGATCCTGAGCTCTGTTGAATTTCGATCAAACGATATTTGCCCCCGGCCAGCAGCGCGCTCAAATCGCGAGCGAACTTGGGGGGATCGCAGGATACGTAAATGGTTTTTGGGCGGGCTGATTCTAAGAAGTGCTTCGAGGGCTCGCCGTTCACAGCCCCGGCGGGGTGGGTCCAGAATGGCGCTGTCCACGGCTCGATCGAAAGTGGGCAACACCTCCTCGACCGGTCCGGCCATGAACTCGACGTGGGGCGTGTCCGAGGAGGATCACCTGGGCCACCCGCTGGGCCAGGGAGAGGCCTAGCACGCCCACGCCTGAGTAGGCATCCAACACGATCTCATCGCCGCGTGGATCGGCGTAGCGCTGAACGATCTCGATCGGCTCCTCCAACTGAAAAAAGCTGCGGGCTGAGACGCGATAAGTTCGCCCGGCGACCTCCTCATGGAGATACGCATCACCGGAGAGTGTGGTGGGCGCTCCCTCCTCAGAAACGAGCACGCAATCCATAGGCTCGTCGATTTCCAGGCAGGCAGCTCCAACCCCTGCAGCTCGAGGATGAGCATACGCTCACCGGTGCGCGTCCCGACGCGGAGGGAGAGGCGACGCGTTCCTTGGAAGTCGAGTTGGAGCGAGCGAGCTGGACGTGATTACGGTAGCGCCAGGGCTCCTGCATGCCGATGCAAGGCCGGAGCGGCGGAGCCTGGATGCGTGCAATGCGGCGCAACTGGTCGCGCAAGATCTCCTCCTTGAAGCGAAGCTGGGCTGCATAACTCGCATGTTGCCCTTGAGATCCACCGCAGGGGCCAAAGTGCGGACAGGGCGGGTTCACCCGACCAGGCGAGGATTTGATTATACGCACCAGCCGCCCGCGCGCATAGCTGCGCCTCTCCTCAACCAGCTCCACCTCTTCACCGGGCAGGCCGTAGGGCACGAAGACCACCTTGCCCCGATGTCTCCCGATGGCCTCGCCGCCGTGGGCCATATGAGTAAGGGTCAGACGAATGGGCACCTTGCCTTCTCGCCGTACTGCCTTATACTAGGGTTGGAATTGCCCCAACCTCGAACTGTCGCCTACATGGCGTGCGTTTCCTGATGGTACATGGCACGCGTACCATGTGCCAGCGATCGGGGATAGAGGTTGGGGACGCGCTTTCTGTTGGGCTGTACTCGACTCGGTGTCAAATCGGCTCCCCTCGATTCTAACACGGATCGAGACTACGTCGCTAAGCTTTGTTCCCTAGGCGAACTCAGGCGGGGCCCCCGTCCATCTTCATCGATATCCCAATAAGAATGGGCCTCGCTTCGATCGAGGCCCATCATGGATCTCCAGCTTGATCCAAACCCTACGGATAGATCCCGCGGGTCAGGGTGGCCTCCGCCACCCGATCGATGGCCCGGATATAGGCCGCCACCCGCATGTCTACTTTTTTCTCCTGGGAGACGTTCAAAACGTCCTGGAAGCTGCGCACCATGATCGCCTCCAGCCGCTTGTTGATCTCCTCCTCGCTCCAGAAGAAGAACTGGAGGCCCTGCACCCACTCGAAGTAAGACACGGTGACCCCCCCGGCGTTGCACAAGATGTCGGGGATGACCCAAACGCCCTTCTGGTACAGGATCTCATCCGCCTCCGGCGTGGTGGGGCCGTTGGCCCCCTCGGCAATGATCTTGGCCACGATCCGATCGGCGTTGGCTCCGGTGATGGCGTTCTCCAAGGCGGAGGGGATCAGCACATCGCAACTCAGCTCGAGCAGTTCTTCGTTGCTCACCTTCTGGGTGTTGGGATACCCCACCACGCTGCCGGTCTTCTCTTTGTGGCGCACCACCTCGCGCGGGTCGAACCCCTCGGGATTGTAGATGCCGCCCCGCGAGTCGCTCACCGCGATGATCTTGGAGCCCAGCTGCTCGTGGATCAGATAGGCAGCGATGGCGCCCACGTTGCCGAAGCCCTGCACCGCCACCGTGGCCTGGGCCGGATCGATCTTAAGGTGTTGGCACGCTGCGCGCACGCTGAGCATCACCCCACGCCCGGTGGCCTCGTGGCGCCCTTCCGAGCCGCCGATGGTCACCGGCTTCCCGGTCACCACCGCCGGCACCGAGTA
>JACPWV010000192.1 GCA_016196905.1 Chloroflexota bacterium
ATCACGTTCCAATGGGGCACCTCCTGGCGCCCATAGGCGAAGATGTTGGTCACCAAGCGCATGGAGGCTCGGGGCGGATCGATATAAGTGCCGCGGGCCACGTACTCTTTGAGGATGTCGTTCTGCACCGTGCCGCGCAGCTGGCTAGAGGGGGTGCCCCGCTGCTTCGCCTCGGCGATGTAGAGGGCCAGCAGGATGGCCGCGGTGGCGTTGATGGTCATGGAGGTGCTCACCTGATGGAGGGGGATCCCCTCGAAAAGCAGTTCCATGTCGCGCAAGGAACAAATTGCCACACCCGCCTTACCCACCTCCCCCTCGGCCAGCGGGTGATCGGAGTCGTAGCCCATCTGGGTGGGCAGATCGAAGGCTACCGAGAGCCCGGTTTGCCCCTGGGCCAGCAAGTATTTAAAGCGAGCGTTGGCTTCGCGGGCGGTGCCGTAGCCCGAGTACTGGCGCATGGTCCACAACCGCCCGCGGTACATGCTGGGGTAGATGCCGCGGGTGAAGGGGTACTCGCCGGGGAAGCCTAGATCATTCAGGTGATCGGAATCGCTCACTTCGGCGGGGGTGTAGAGGCGCTCGACCTCGATGCCCGAGTTGGTCTCGAAGCGCTCCCGCCGCTCAGGCTGGCGCTCCAGGGCGGGGCGGAGGGTACGCTCTTCCCAGGCACGTATCTTTTCGGCCAATTCTCCGTCGCCCCATTCTGCCTGTTTGTCAGCCACCATGGGGTGCCTTCTCAGCGGCGTCGATCCTCGGCGATGACGAGACGAACCGCATCCCCCTGGGGGCGATGCTCGAAGGTCAGGCCGAGGGTGGCGGCGACGGGGCGGAAGCGATCGTAAAGGCCATCCAGCTCCGACGGAGGGATCGCCTTGCGCAGGGCTCGCCCTGGGTCGCCCCCTGGCCAATCCGAGACCAGGGCCTCCGCTCGGCGAGGGGTGATGGAGACCTGGCGCACGCGGGCTCCCCCGGCGGCCAAATTCAGAAGCAGCCAGTACATCATGGTGTCTGGCCCATCCCCCTGGATGAAAGCCCAGGAAGATACCGAGGCCTGGCCCCAGTGGGCCATCCACTCCTGTGGATCAACGCCGCGCTCCCTGAGAAAGGCCAGGGTAGTGAAGAGGAGATGGGCGTAATGGCGGCGGAGTTGATCTAAGAGCTCCTCCGGGCTGTACTCCTCGATGGGTTTGAGATCGCGAACCTCGACCACCGGCCGACCTCGACGCTAGTTACCTGTAATCTACCCTGCCCATCTCGGATTGTCAACCGTTCGATCCTCCGGGCAAGGGCAGGCCAGTGGCCTCGGATCGCTCAAGGCCATCGGGCGGAGATCGGCCGCCACGATTCCAGTTATTATCATTAGAAATGCGACCCGCCTTAGGCGGGTAGGAGAGGAGGACGGGAGGGGACAAGCCCCTCCGCTACACCCAGGCTGTAGGGGAGGCCCTCGTGGCCTCCCGATTTCTTTCTCTGGTAAAGCCGCCAAGGCCCAAAATAGGTGGCCACTTCTACCACGACAACTGTCGCATGGGATGTGAGAGATCTCGAATTCTTGACAAGCGCCCCTGGCCTGAGGTACATTTGGTGAGCCGAAGGGGAGTAGCTCAACTAGGCAGAGCAGCGGTCTCCAAAACCGCAGGTTGCAGGTTCGAGTCCTGTCTCCCCTGCTCTAAGATCCCAAAGAAACTCGCAACGGACGCCTCGTGAAAGGCACCTAACCAGTTGACCTTATCGAGCTAGAGATAGCCGGTGATGGTGGAAGGAGGGGAAAAGGATGACCAGCGTAGTCAAAAAGCGGCGCAAGAAGATCGCGCGGCACAAGTACCGCAAGCGCCTCAAGGCCATGCGCCACAAGAGAAAGAAGTAAGACCCGAGCGATACCGCGTGGTACAGGCGGTGTGCATCAAAAACGTGGCAGATGTCACGCTTCGGAGCGGCCCTCGATAGGATGCTTGGGAAGGGGCCGCTTCTGGTTTGGCGGGGGCGCCCGCATACCCCGTGGCGGGCAGGTTAAAGCGGAGGCTTGACAGGGTTGCAAACCAGGATAAAATTGCGGCCAAATTCGGCCCGGCGGGATTCGAGACAGGCGACCAAGGGAATGTAAGGTAGCGTCGGGCCTTAGCCGACGAAAAAGGGGGCGCGAGGGCGTCGAGGCCACCGGTGATTCTCGTTCGGGGGTCGTCTAATGGCAGGACAGGGGACTTTGGATCCCTTAATCCAGGTTCGAGTCCTGGCCCCCGAGCCTGCCCTGCCGCATGGTACGCGCGGTATGGGCCATCCGGCCGAAGAATGTCGGGCCTGATCGAATCCATTAGAACGCGAAGATCGAGAGACCCAGCGAAATCGCAAAGCCTGCGAGTTGATCTGGAGGGGGTGTAGCACCCATGGGCTACGTCCTCGTTCTGAACGCGACCTTTGAGCCACTCAACATCGTCTCCTTGAGGCGGGCGGTCATCCTCCTGCTCAAGGAGAAGGCGGAGGTCGTGGAGGCCACCGAGGCACAGATCAGATCGGCCAGCCTCTCTCTGGACGTCCCCTTGGTCATCCGCCTGGTCTATTACGTGCGGGTCCCCCATCGTATGCCCTTGCCGCTGACCCGGCGCACGGTGATGGCCCGCGACCACCACACCTGCCAGTACTGCGGCATCCAGCCGTCCAAGAGCAACCTCACTTTGGACCACGTCACCCCCCGTTCGCGGGGCGGCTCCTCCGCGTGGGACAACGTGGTGACTGCCTGCATCCCCTGCAACCAACGCAAAGGAGACCATACCCCCCAGGAGGCTGGGCTACGCCTCCTGGCTCGGCCGGAACGCCCGCGTTACGCCGCCTTGGTCCTCTTGGGCCGCGCCCAGGGCTACGATGCCTGGCAGAAGTACATCGCTTAGATCTACCCGTCCTCGAATCGCTGAGAGCGCGCCCGGGTAGGGCGCGCTCTTTGTTATCACAGCTCAGACTGGTCAGTCGAGATTATACATTTTATCATTAAAATCATAATAATCGACTTAATAAAGCAGTTTTACTCTACAGAGTGACTGAATTTTCAGCGTCCCACAATTGTGATTTCCATCACTTGACTGGTTGACGCAGCGTGGTATAATTTCAGTGGTTCTAAAATTTTGGAATTAGCGATAACTAAGAGTCACCGGAGGGATGGTGCCCGAGTTCTCCCGCGAGGCGGTCAAGGTATTCAAGGCGCTGGCTGACCCTACCCGCTACCAGATGGTGCGCATGCTGCTGCGCTGCAAAGACGGGGAGCTGGGCTGCGTGGAGTTCGAGAGGGCCTTCGACCTGAGCAAGCCAGCCATGTCCCACCATTACCGCGTACTGGAGAACGCCGGGCTGGTCTCCTCCCGAAAGACGGGCCTGTATGTCTATTACAAATTGCACCGGGATCGCCTGGAGAGCTTCATCCCGAGCTTCGATCGGGTTCACAATGTGTGAGCGGTGGCGATAGACGATAACACCACTGGGTCTGAGATCACGAGATAAACGAACCATTCTCAGGCCTACCGTGTGGACTTATGGAAGAAGGAGGATTTTGATGGCCAAGCCAACCGTGGTGGATACCGCAGGATTCCAGAAGCTGATTCAGGAATCCCCCCAAGCAGTGGTGGTGGATTTCTGGGCCGAGTGGTGCGGGCCGTGCAAGGCGTTGGCCCCGCTGATCGAAGAGCTGGCCCAGGAGTACGATGGGAAGATCGTCTTCGCCAAACTCAACGTCGATGAGAATCCCGAGATCGCAGCCCAATACCGTGTCTACGGCATCCCTACCCTGGTCATATTTAACGGAGGAAAGGAGAAGGGGCGCATCACCGGCTTCCGGCCCAAGGCCCAATTGGTACAGGCCCTGAACCCGGTGCTCAACTAGTCCCGACTAAGCCGGGTGTGCCTCTCCGCAGAGAGGAGGGGATCGAGATGTCTGTGGTTTTGGCACGAGATTACGAGCTGGAGGAAGAAGAGCTTCGCGACGAGGAGGAGATCGAGGATCCCGACGAAATCGGGACGCCGGAGCTCCAGGAAGACACAGCGGAGAACGCGGAGCTCGAAGAGGAAGCCATCACTCCCACCTCCCCGGCGGCTGCCAAGCAGGTCTCGACCTCGTTGGATGAGGAACGCCCCGACTTGGTGGCTCTCTATATGCGCGAGGTGGGGAACATCCCCCTGCTCACCCCGCACGAGGAGGTCCAACTGGCTCGCCAGTGGCGCCGAGCCCGTCAGGCGGAATCCCGACTACGTCGGGGCGCGGTCGCCGACCCCAGGCGCCGCCAGCTGCGCAAGATCGTGGCCCAGGGGCGCCTGGCTCGCGAGCGGCTGATCAAGGCCAACTCGCGGCTAGTGATCAGCATGGCTCGCAGGTACCTGGGCCGCGGGGTGCCGTTGGGGGACCTCATCCAGGAGGGCAACCTGGGTTTGATGCGCGCCGTCGATCGCTACGATCCCGAGCTTGGGTTTCGCTTCAGCACTTACGCCATCTGGTGGATTCGGCAGGCCGTCGCCCGCGCCATCAGCGATCAAGGGCGCACCATTCGGCTGCCCGCCCACATGGTGGAGGATTTGAGCCGGTTGGATCGCGTGGCCCGCCAGCTGGCCCAGAAGCTGGGCCGCGATCCCACTTCTCAAGAGCTGGCCGCCGAGGCGGGGCTGCCCCCCCAGCGGGTGGCCGAGATCCTGCAGGTGGCCGGGGAGCCCGTCTCCCTGGATACCCCGGTGGGGGAGGAGGAGAGCAGCACACTGGCGGATTTCATCGTGGACGAGGAGACCCCCACCCCTAACCACGTGGCCTCCCAGAGCCTACTGGGCGAGCAAGTGGAGGAGGCGCTGGCCAGCCTCACCCCGCGCGAGGCCAGAGTGCTGCGCCTGCGCTTCGGGCTGGAGGACGGCCGGACCTACACCCTGGAGGAGGTGGGCGAGAAGATGGGCCTCACCCGGGAGCGGATCCGCCAGATCCAGACTCAGGCTCTGCGCCGACTGAGGCATCCACGGCGCAGCCGATCCTTGAAGGGATACCTGAATAACTAATTGAGCTTTGGCTCGATATCGGCCCGTCCCGACGTAGTCGGGACGGGCCTTTTATTTCGATTTTCCAAGGGCCGAATCGGGTCCGACCTGCGCTGACCCAAGCGACAGGGGCTCGATCACAAACTCTTTGTCGGCGGGCCTCAGATAGCCCGCCGCTATGCGCGGGTCGTGCTCGAAGAAGAGCAGCGCGTTTGTTCGCTGAGCCCACTCGCGCAGGCTGCGTTTGGTCTCCAGCGTCACCAGCGGCTCCAAATCGTAGGCAGGGATCCAGGCCAGCCGCTCCAAGTGGACTGCCCAGGGCGAGAGGTCTGCCAAGTAAATCGCCGTCTGGCCACCCGACTCGATCACGATAGATTGGTGAGCGCGGGTGTGCCCCGGGGTCAACATACAGCGCACCTCGGCGGTCACCGACGTGTCCCCTTCCAAAAAGCGAAATCGCCCCGCCTCCTGAACGGGCACGAAGTTTTCGGCCAGGTAGGTGGTCTGGGTGCGCTCGTTGGGTCGCAGGGCGTCTTCCCATTCCTCGCCCTGCACCCAAGACTCAGCCCGCGGGAAGGTGAGCAACAGCCGCTCCCCTTCGCGCCGCGTATTCCCGCCGCAATGGTCGGAATGCAGGTGGGTGTTGAGGACGATATCG
>JACPWV010000186.1 GCA_016196905.1 Chloroflexota bacterium
CCTTGACCGTGAACAGCGTGGGAGCGGTGGCGGTGCTCCTGCCCGCGGCCATAGGTATCGCCCGCGAAACCAAAATCAACCCCTCCAAGTTGCTCATCCCGCTGGCCTTCGGCTCCCTCTGGGGGGGGATGGCCACCCTCTTGACCACGCCCAATCTGTTGGTCAGCGATATCTTGCTGGTGGCTGGCTACGCCCCCCTATCCTTTTTTGATTTTCTACCCGTGGGGCTGATCGTTGCCCTGGCAGGGATCTTCCTGATGGGAGGATGGGGTTCGGCCCTCCTTCCCGATCGACGGCTGGAGGAGGGGACGCGTGGGATGTGGGGGTTGCGGGAGCGGCTGACCGAGATGTATCACCTCCAGGAACGATTGTTCGAGGTCCGGGTGCGCAGGGATTCGCCCTTAGTGGGCCAGAGCATCGCGCAGAGCCAGTTTGGCCGGGCCCTGGGGGTGACTATCCTCAGCCTGATCCGCGATGGTCGGGCGCGGCTCTCGCCGTCTAAAAGCGAGGTCCTGCAGGCGGGGGATCTGCTGGTGGTGGAAGGCAAGGTCGAGGATTTCTTGAGGATCGAGGGTCTCCAGAATTGGGGGATCGACCTCCAGGTGAACATGGGCAACGAGGCCCTCCAATCCCGCGAGATCGGCATCCTGGAGGCCACCCTCTCGCCCCGCTCCGCCGCGGCGGGCAAGACCCTGCGGGACCTGAACTTCCGCGATCGCTACGGTTTAACGGTGATCGCTCTGTGGCGCGAAGGCCGGCCTACTCGAACCGGCCTGGCGGATTTGCCTCTGCACCTGGGCGATGCCCTGCTCATCCAAGGCCCACGCAGCAAGATCCGCCTGTTCAAAGGCAATCCCAATTTCATCCTCTTGGACGAGGAGCAGGAAGCGGCGGTACCCGAGAGGGCACCCTGGGCGTTGGCGGCCCTGGGGCTGATGATCCTCCTAGCGGGGAGTGGTTATATACCGGTGTCGATGGCCGCCCTGTCAGGCGCCATGCTGATGGTGCTCAGTGGCTGCTTGAGCACGGAAGAGGCGTATCAAGCTATTGATTGGCGAGCCCTGGTAATCATCGCCGGCTTGTGGCCTTTGAGTCTGGCTCTTCAACAGTCGGGGGCGGCCGCTTGGGTGGTGGATGGTCTGGTGGGCAGCGTACGGGGCCTCGGTCCCCTGGGGGTATGGGGGGCCTTCCTGATTGTAACCATCGGCTTGGTTCAGATGTTAGGCAGCGCCCCCACCGCTCTGCTGGTAGCCCCCCTGGCCTTGCAGGCCGCCCTGGCTTTGAACATGAACCCGCGTTCCCTCCTGGTGGGGGTCGCCATCGCCTGCTCTTTTGGCTTCCTCACCCCCCTCAGTCACCCGGCCAACCTGCTGGTCATGGGTCCGGGCGGGTATCGTTTTAGTGATTACCTCAAAGTCGGCGCGCCCCTGGCGGTCATTCTTTTTCTGGTCGTGCTGGGCGTGCTTCCCCTCTTTTGGCCGTTGGGCTAGAGCGACGGCGCAGCGTAGTTTTTCCCCAGCGTAATTTAGTTTACGATGGATAGCACGACTTGAAGCTATTATGGGGTAGCTTTGCCTAGCTCCCGGTAAGGAATTCGCAATGTCCGGTCTATAGGATGGAATCCATAAACCGAGTGAGGTGGACGATGCTGAAGCGATGGTTTGCGTCTAGCGCGCTGATCGGGCTGCTGGGGGTGGCCTGTGCCGCGGGGACCTCGCCGACCGAAGCGCCCCCTGGCGAGGCCCCTCCTCAGCAGACGGCCCCGCCCCAGTGGGTGAACCTCGAGCTGACCGATGTCAATAGCGGACAGACTTTTCGCCTAGCCGACTTTGAGGGTCGCTTTGTGCTGTTGGAGGAGATGGCGGTGTGGTGCCCCCTATGTTTGGATCAACAGCTGCAGTTGCGCGAGGCTAAGAGCCTTTTGGGCGATGAGGTGGTGCTGGTCTCCATCGACGTGGATCCCAACGAGGATGCCGCCATCCTGAGCCAGCATGCCCAGCGCAACGGCCTTTCCTGGGCCTTCGCCGTGGCCCCGCCGGAACTGTCCCGGGCCTTAGCTGACCAATTCGGGTTCGGGGTCTTAAGCCCGCCCTCCACGCCAGTCATCCTCCTCGACAAAGAGTTGGTACCTCACCTCTTGCCCTACGGCATCAAATCCTCCAGCGGGCTCCTGGCCCTGATAAAGCAGTATCAGTAGGACACACGATGCTCTTGCAGCAGTTGGTGCCTGTGCTGTTCCTGGGACTCGTTTCCAGCGGCAGCCCCTGCGCCCTTCCGCTCTATCCCGGTTTTTTGGCCTACCTGAGCCGGAGCGAGTCTTTTTGGGTTGGACGGCGGGGCAGCTTCTTTCTCGGACTCTTGGTGCTCTTGGGCGTGCTGACCATGATGTTAGCTATGGGCTTTATATTAGCGAGCCTTAGCATCGCCGTGGGCCGCGCGCTTAGCGTGGCGGTGCCGCTGGCCGACGCGCTGATCATTGGCCTGGGCGCGTTGCTGTTGGCCAATCGCAACCCTTTCGCCCGCCTGCCCCAGCCCACGGCGCCCTTGTTTCAGCACCCCTACGCCAGCGCCTACGTTTACGGGCTGATCTACGGCCCCTTGACGTTGCCCTGCTCTGGGGCGCTGATGGTCAGCTTGTTCGCCCTCTCCATCTCGGTAGGCGATTTCTTAAACAAGCTGTTATTCTTCTCCGTTTACGGCCTTGGCTTTGGGATACCGCTTTTGGTGCTTTCTCTCCTGGCTCGAGTGCGCCAGGAGTGGTTAGTGCGCGCCGTGGCCGAGCGTTCGGCTCTGTTCAACCGGGTGGCGGGGACGGTCCTGATCGGGGTGGCGGTGTATGACCTGACCATCAACTTCGAGTTCTTGCGCCTGTATCTTTCTTAGCAGTCTGGCATAACGTCGCTGTCGGCTTTGGCCCCTCATTAGACCACTCATTCATATCCCTCTGCGTTAAGAACATCCTGCCTCAACTGTTCGGGATTCGCGAGTCTCCAGCGTACATGTTCAGCCCACTCTCGATTCCCTATAACGATCGCTAGGGCAGCGAGGCAACTTTCGAAGTAAGCGTCAGCTGGCCAAGCATCGAATACACAGAAGTATAGTGCCTCGTCAAGCGTTTCTGTCGGATGCCACGATGTCATAATTACTGAGTCGTTGTTAGGCTCCGGGTCAAGTTCAAATGCTGCAAGATCGATTAGATCGTGGACGTGTTCGCAGCCAGGGCCCCACACGCAGAAGTATGTAGCACCGTAGCCCAAGAGGGTTCGGGCGACATTGCGAATGGAGTCATCAGGGGTCCTCCTGGCATCCCATGCGATGAAGCACACAAAGTATCGACTCGACAACTGGAGAGTGTGAGGGAGCTTTGTAATATCAAGTAGATCGAGAAGGTATAGATCCCTTCCCTAGGTTTCTGCCCGTCTTAGATCCTCGAGGGTCTCCATAGCTTATCGCGATCTAAGCATTGACTAGGAACAAGGGCCCGGCTGTAGCCGGGCCCTCTGATTTCTGGATCGAATCAGGGGGTGGGGAGCGGGGTCAGCCGCCCCTCCGGCTCCCAGGGGTAAACAATCCAATCGTCGGTTACGGCGGCATAGTAATCGGGGCGAGCCTCGGGGAAGAGCGAGCGAGCCGGCTTGTAGTGGAGCACCGCCAGCTCGGGCTGGCCGCCCGCGTGCTCGACCCTTTCGCGCACGGCCATGATGGTCTTGCCCGTGTCCCACACATCGTCCACCACCAGGATGCGTTGGCGGACGAGCAAGGAATCGCTGGGGAATTGCAGAAACACCGGCCAGTCGATGCTCTCCCCCTCTCCGATGTAGAACTGCACTGAAGCGGTGAGCACGTGTCGGATATCCAAGGCCTCGGCCAGTAAGCCGCTGGGCACGATCCCTCCGCGGGTGATGGCCAGCAGCGCATCATAGTTCGCAGCAATGGGGAATTGACCCAGCAACCGCTGGATCAGCTCCTCTATATCCTGCCAGGTCAAATGGACGCGGTTGATTCCGCGCTCTTTTTCCATCATCGGCTTAAGAGATGGTGTCAAGGATCTGGTTTGCGGAGCTAGGGGTCGAGGAGTTCCGTGAATTTCGCATGGGGTGGGCTATCAATGTCGGCTGTGCTCAGCAAAAGCTGATCGTCCCCGGCAACCGACGAGGCAGTCCGGTAAAAGGAAGGTGGGCATGCCCACTCGCCAGTTTTGGAGTCCAAAGGGATTCGAACTCACTCTTGGTATCGACCCAGGACCAGGGAGGCGTTCTGTCCACCGAAGCCGAAAGAGTTGCTGAGCACTTTATCGACCTCAGCACGGCGGGCCACGTTGGGCACGCAATCCAGGTCGCATTCAGGATCCGGCGCGGTGTAGTTGATGGTGGGGTGGATGATCTGATCGCGGATGCTCAGGATGGAGGCGATAGCCTCCACCGCGCCGGCCGCCCCGATCAGGTGCCCGATCATCGATTTAGTGGCGCTCACCCGGATATTGTAAGCCTGCTCTCCAAAGACGCGCTTGATCGCCACCGTCTCCGCCACATCCCCCAGAGGGGTGGCGGTGGCGTGGGCGTTGATGTAGTCGATCTCCTCCGGGTTGATGTGCGCATGCTGGAGGGCTCGTTGCATGGCCAGGGCGGCGCCCATCCCGCTTGGCTCGGGGGCGGTGACATGGTAGGCGTCGGCGGAGACCCCATAGCCCAGCACCTCTCCGTAGATGCGGGCGCCCCGGCTCACCGCGTGCTCTATACTCTCCAAGACCAGGATGCCCGCCCCCTCGCCGGCCACGAAGCCGTCCCGCTCTTTATCGAAAGGGCGGGAGGCCTTGGCAGGCTCCTCGTTCCGGCTGGAGAGGGCGCGCATCGCCAGCAGCCCGGCCAGCCCCAGTTCGCACAGGGCGGCTTCGCTCCCGCCGGCCAACATCGCCTCGGCGTCGCCGTCGCGGATGACCTTAGTCGCCTCCCCGATGGCCTGCGTCCCCGAGGCGCAGGCGGTGACCACCGTGGCGTTGTAGCCACGCAGTCCGAACAAGTAGCTGATCTGGTAAGCGGCAGCGTTGGGCATCAGGTTGGGGATGAATAGCGGCGAGATGCGCCGGCCTCCCTTCTCCAAGAGGGTGAGGTGGGCTTCCTCCGCCTCGGTCAACCCGCCGCCGATCCCCGTCCCGATCACCACCCCGACCTGATCGGCTTCCTCTCGGGGAGGGGTGTAACCCGCGTCTTTCAAAGCCATGCGCGCGGCGGCCACCGCGAATTGGCTGAAGCGCGCCATGCGCCGGGTCTCCTTGGCGTCCAGGTAATTCTGGGGATCGAACCCCTTCACCTCCCCGGCGATCTGCACCGAATAGCTGGAAGGATCGAAGAGGGTGATGCGGTCGATGCCCGAGCGTCCGGCCAGCAGGCCACCCCAGGTTTCCTCCACGCTCAGACCCAGGGGGGTGAGCGCCCCCAGGCCGGTCACCACCACGCGACGGTTGTTCCTCATCTTCGGCTCCTGTTTCACGGCGAGCAGACTGTGGGCATCTTACCTAGGCTGCGGGCCTTTGTCAACGAAACAGAAGAGGACGCCGCGATGAAAATCAGCGTCCCTCGAGAAGGTGACAATTACAGGCCTGCTGCCTGCGAGGCTAGCGCCGCGCAGAGTTCACCACCATAATATTGAGATGAAGATCAGAAGAACTCGATAGCGCTTTTCCGTTGATCGCCGGCCGCCAGTTGCTAGCCGCCGCTCGCCAGCCGCCCGTCAGGCTGAGAGTCCCGAGGCCCGTTTCCCTCCAAGGCCTGTTGGAGTTGGGCGCGCAGGGTCTCGGTGCTGGCGAAGCCGTGATTGATGGCCTTCACCGATGAGTCATCCGTGATCACTACCGTCGTGGGCAAGGTGAGCACCCGGAAGCGGCCGGCCAGGTCGCGCCGGGCCAGGGCGTCGATCTCCACAATGTTCACCTGACCGGCCAAGTCTTTCCTTAGCTCCTCCAGGGCGGGCGTTTGGCGAGCGTGGCACTGAGTGCAGCCCGCGCCGGTGAAGTAGAGGATGGTGGGCTGATCGGGCAGCGGGGCAAACTGGGAGAGATCTAGCCTTAGGCTCCGGATAAGGCGGGCCTTCCAGACTCGATAGGCCAGCCAGGCCGTTCCTAAGGCCAACAAGATCAGGCCCAGCCAGAGTAAGCGATCCATGCTCTTCCCCTAGATGGGCATGGGCAGGCGAATGCCCCGGCGAGCCAGCTGATAATAGATCAAGCAGCCGATACAGATGCCGGGGAAGAAAGTAAGAGCCGTCAGCACGATCACCACCCAGGCCGCCGCCCAGCCCACCAGCGGCGCGCCCAGGGCGAAGCCCAGGCTGCCCAGGGCCAACACGATCCCGCCCAGGCCCTGGGCGAACTGATGGGAAGCAGGATCATCATCGATGAGGTTAGGCTTCAGCCACCCTCGCGGCTTGAGCACCTGAAGATAGATCTGCTTGAAAAGGCCCGCCTGGGGCCAGATCGTTCCCGCGATCATCACCGCCCCCACGAAGGCGACCAGCCAGGCCTGGCTCAGAAGGAAGCCCAACAGGAGCAGGGTCATGATCGAGGCTCGGTTGAACTGTAGCGTGCTCTGGTCGACTTTCTTTCCGGTAGTCATATCGCCTCCTATGCCCGACTAAACCCTGCGAGCGTCATCGCTCGCTCCAACACTGCCCATGTTCCATCCCCACTAAGGTGCCCTCCGAAAAAACAACACTGTGTGAATATCACACAGGTTGTTAAGGCGCGAGCGGACCACCGCGGAGCGTGGTCGAACTAGATCCCCTCGCGCCTATGGGGGCCCGAACAGATGCAGGTTCGGCATACCTGCTCGATCATCGAACCCTTGGTGGGAATCGCCGCGAAATGGGTTTTTCTCATCACCGTCGTAAATAATATACCATTGTCGGGGGCGCGTTGTCAAGGTAGCTTTCCTACACTTGCAGTGGCAAAAGGGCGGTCGTATAATGCAAAGGTGCGAGGAGGTGCAGTTTTGGGTCGCCGGCGCAAAGCATCCAAGCCGTCCTGGCAGTACCGTGCTTTTGTGATCCTCGGGCTGCTGGTGGCACTCAGCATGGCCTTGAGCTTGGTCTTCACCAGCTTTCAGCCGCCCACGTAGGGAGCCGGTGAGAAGGCGTGCCCGCTGAGGGGTCGGTGGGCTCCGGGCGCTTGAGTTTCGAAGAGCTCCTGGCCAGGGTGCGCGACGATCCCCTCTTCCGCCGCGCGGTGGTGGAGCGCCCCGGGATGGCCTTGGGGCCCTTCAATCTCAGCCCGGAGCAGAGGCGGGCTCTCAAGGAGGAGGCCAAGAAGTACTTACGGGGTGAGCAGGTCGAGCCTGAAGCGTAGCGGTCGATTCAAAGCTGCGGGTCCCGGAAGTCGGGACCCGCACATATTTGAGGGGACGACCCTCGGAGGATTAGCGCTGAACCAACTCGGGCGGGGGCTGCTCCTCGAGGACGCAGCAGGCCAAGCCGAGGAAGAACTCCGCCACCCCCTGGCCGGTCAGCGAGCTGGCCTCGAAAAAGGGAGCCGGCAAGGAGTCGGCATAGACCAGGGCTTCCTGACGGGGCACGGCGGCAGGCAGATCGATCTTGAGTGCTAGCACCAGGAGCCGTGCGTTGGGCACGTTGCGCGACGCCTCCTCCTGCCAGCGGGGGAGGTCACGAAGGGATTCCGGGTTGCTCACGTCGTAGGCCAGTGCGACCGCGCGGCTTCCGCGATAAAACGAATCGCGCAGGGAGGCGAAGCGATCCTGCCCGGCGATGTCCCACACGGTCAGCTTGACCGTCTCGCCATCCAGAGGCACCAGCACGGTCTGAAAATCGACCCCGATGGTCATTACCCGCGATTGCTGAAAGGCGCCGGTGCTGTAGCGGCGCAACAGGGTGGTCTTGCCGACGAAGCCATTGCCTACAATGGCCACCTTGAATACGCGCATGCTAGGGGGCGGTTATTCGAGCACGGGGCGGTGGGGAAAGACCAGCTCGTCGGGCTGGGGGGCGCTGCCGGCCAAGGCCTCGGCGTTGGCCGTCTCGAAGTCGCGGTGCACGTCCTCCAGAGCCTTGATCTGGACGGGGGAGGGCTGGCTGGAGTAGAGGGCCAGCAGGGTGGTGTGACGCCCGGGCATGAAGTAGAGGGACTTACCATCCTCCACCTCGGTCTGCTTAAGCCCGGCCCCAAAGATCTCCGCGCTGGCGGAACGGAAGCCGCTGAGCATCCCCACCACCAACTCGCTCTCCAGGCGGAAGCTGCCATAGATGTATAAGGGCAGGCTGGTCTCGTTGTGATAGATGGCATAGGCTACCACTTTAGCCTGGTGGCGGCGGCGGATGGCCACACTGAAGCCGTCGGTGACCACCGAGCGCCAAACATCGGTGTGTGGAAACATCTCCAGAAAACGCTCCACGCTGGCCCGCTCTTTTTGATAGTGGGCATAGAGTTCCTCGAACTGGGCTCGATTGAGTAGACCCCGAGAGAAGTCCAGAGCGGTGCGCTCCATCTTCTCCCGGATGCGCTCCAGGTAAGCCTGGGCCTCCGCCCCCTCGGCCGGAGTTTCCCTCGATCCCTCCCAGTCCTGGCTCTCCTGAGTGCCTCGGCCAACGCCAGGCTGGGGGATCAGAGGAGCGCTGTGGGTCGGGGAGCCTCCACTCACCTCCATCGCGGGAAGTGAAGGAGACCTGGGCATGGCGGGCGGGGCCTCCGTTCTGAGCGGAGCGATTCTTTGTACAGCGGGTGGCGTGGTCGCCGGGCGGGGCACATCGCGGCGCTCTCTCCTGTCCACCGGCGTTGCGCCCTGGCTAGAAGAGGACCCCACAATCAACTCACGCAGGAGAACTCGCAGGGTTCGTTTCTCGCCCACCCTGACCTCCGATCCCTTAACCTTAATATCTTAACATCCCGAAACCTGTGGGGCAATAGGAACTTCCTCCTAAAGGCAGGGCGACCACTAAAGTAGGTATGATTACGAAGTTGCCCGAGCGCTATCTGAACTTAATCGAGGGGTCTCCCCTCATTTGAACGCGATGCAAATATCCTCGTTTTTATGAGCAGGCTCTCATCCTGAGGGGCTGTCCCTATTCGGCGAGGCGGATTTGCTGATGAGCGAGGAGGGTGTCGCGTAGGGCCCAACCTTTGGCCTCGGCCAGCTCGGCGAAGACCGGGCGGTAGATGAGGCTCACCTCGACGATCACCTCTCCCCGGGACGGTGCCCGGAACTCGTAGCTGGAGACATCGCTCTGGCCGGCAGGTATGCGGTTGTCGCTCACCACCTCGCTAGGCCGCCAGTAGGCGGCCGTGGGTGCCTGGCCGCTCTGGCGATCGAGCAGGATGCGCGCGAAGATCTTCCCCGGGAGCCCGGCATAAACTCCGCCCCAAGCCGGGATCACCTCCCGGTCTAGGTAGGCAAGCGGTGCCCCCTGTGTATCGCGTGTGTGGACCACCAAGATCAGATGGCGCATAGGCTGGTCGGTGGGCAGGTGGTGCCCGGCCCCCAAGTTGGTCACGCGCACGGTCACCCGCAGAACGTCTCCCTGGCGGTGAACATCGGCCTCCAATTGGGCTGCCCGCGCCAACAACTCGGGGTCGGAACCGCCGGGAAGGGCGTGGCCTGCCAATTGACTCGGGTCGCGCTGGAGGCCCCCTCGACCCGGCGCCAGGTTTGCCATTCCGCTGGGGGCCAGGTGGCAGTTCTGGCATTGGACGCCCAGCGCGGGGTAGGGACTGGATAACCACTCGGCATAGGAGGTGTAGACCGGCACACCCCAAAAACTTCCCGAATGGCAAGGGGCGCACAGCTGGCTGCTCTCTTGCAACGCCGAGAAGCTATCCGAGCCGCGATCTACATCGTCCAGGGAGCCGAAGAAAATCTGCTGTGGAGCTGGGGGGCGCAGGAGATGGGCAGCCATGGCCCCGGGCATCCCCTCGGGCGGCAGCCCACTGGCGGGATCGAGAACGATCTGGCGAATCTTATGGCAGTAGTCGCAAAACACGCCCTGGGCCTCAGCTCCCGCCAACTGATTAAGGTCAATCAAGTACGGCGCCCGCAGCCCGGCCGCCGGAGCGTGGCAGGTGGCGCAGTTGCCCAGGCTATCCGGGAAATCCAGGCGGTATCCCGGGGGTACCTGCGGGCGTCCCTGGGCATCGGTCCCATTGTAAAGGTTTAGCAGCCGCGGATTGATGGCTGCACTGGCGTGGGCGCTGGAGCGCCACTCGGCGTATATCTCCTGGTGGCAATCGGCGCAGGCTAGGGGCAGCCCATCGAGGATAGACTGGGCCAGGGCGTTGGGAAGATGCGGGGCCAGGCTGGTGGCGGCGCGAATCAGGGCCTCCGCCAGGGGCGATCGATCCTCTGGCGCGGGCGGGATCCACGCATAGTGATGGTTGTCCTCGGCCGGGAGTGGGGCCAGATTCAGACGGACTTCGCCGGACCAGGGGAACACATCCACCCCGGCGATGTAGTAGCCCTCGGCCCAGGCGGCCAGCCGCAGAGGATAGCGTGCCGCCAAATTGCTGAGTACAAAACTTCCATCCGCGGCGCTGAGGGTGGCGATGGAGGTGCCCTTAAGGCGCAGCGTGGCCCCGGCGACGGGGCCATCGAAGTCCAGAACGCGGCCGCGCACCTCCCGCGCGGGCATCTGCACCCCCAGGGTGATGGTTGCTCCCAGCAGAGTAGTGGCGATAAAAACTAGGGGAAGAAGTCGCCTCAATTCCGCTGCCTCGCTCGTCGCGCCGCCCAAGCCAGCGCCTCTCGGCGGGTGCGCAAGCGGCCCTCCGCCGTGGCCTCTTCGATCTGGGCGAGCAGCTGACCCAGGCGCGGGCCAGCCGCCAGCCCCAACTCGCGCATCAGGTCCTCGCCACTCACCAGTTGGGGCGGGAAGATGACGGGATCGCGCGCCCAGTAACGCGAAAGGATCTCGCCTAGGCGGCGCAGCCGATCCTTCCAGGATGCTTCTTCCCCCGCCTCAGGCGGGCCCTCCCGCGCGCTCCACTCATCGGCCAGCGCCAAAAAGAGAGCCTCCAAGCCGGCCTCCCTCGCCTCACCAAAGGCGCGATAGAGATGGCGCGCTGTATACTCGGCTAGCAGCGCCCACGCCTGGGTCAGGGCCCGCACCGCATGCGTGCCTAGCTCGACCTCGCGATTGGACAGGTTGAGACGACGCAGGGACTCCTCCAAAACTTTGAGGCGGGTCGCCGACCGAGGGGGGTGCTCCGGAGCAGCGAAGGCAGTGCCGTGCAAAAGCGCCACCCATTTTAAGACGACGAGAATAGATCGGCCGCCGGCGATCTCGCCCTGCAGATGTTGGCGGGTTCGCGACCAAGCCTTGCTCTGGGCAGTGCGGCCTGCAGTAGGGGCATCGGCTAGGATGCGCGCCAGGGCCGCCACGCTGCGCAGCCCATGTTCTCGCAGGGAGGTATCGGCGAGCTCAGGCAGGGCGACCCCCAGGATGCCCAGCTCATCGAGCGCTCCAAGATGGGGAGCCGCGTCCAGGGCCAAAAGCAGGGCTAGCTCGTCGCGGATGCGCTCGGTCGATGTGTTGGCCAGCGCGGAGGCGTCGGCGCGCATCCGCTCCTGGGTCGCCCACTCGATTCGAAAGCCCAATTCAGCCGCCAGGCGCACGGCGCGCAGGAGTCGGATCGGGTCGTCTTGGAAAACGGTAGGGGACAGTGCCCGGATGACTCGATCCCGGATATCGTGCTGCCCACCGTGTGGATCGATCAGCTCGCCGCCTCTCTGCAGATCGCGGGCCAAGGCGTTGAGGGTGAAATCGCGGGTAGCCAGGTCCTCCTCGATATCTTGTCCTCGCAGGGCGGCCAGATCGACCAGATAGGTGCGCCCCCGCCGGCGCAGCACGATGCGCCCCACGTCGCGCTCGGGGTCCAGGGGGTAGAACGCGCCGCGCAGCGCATCGGCCAGCCCCCGAGCCAAGTTCGAGGCATCTCCCGTCACCACCACATCCAAGTCCAGGCTGGCTCGGCCCAGCAGGCCATCGCGCAGATAGCCGCCCACCAGGTAGGCTTGCTCTGCGCGACCTTTCAAGAATCGACGGATCGCCGCCAGCGTCCTGGAACTGACGAACCAGTCCGCCATGGAGCCTCAGCGGTGGCAAAATCCACAGGTGGGAAAAGTTGGATGGGGCAAAGCAGGGGCATTATTCCCCCCGGCGTGGCAGGCCAGACATTGGCTGGCCGAGCCGGCCCGTGGGTGATCAGGCACGCTCGAGATGGGTGGGGCGAACAGGCTGTAGGCGATCACTCCCCAGGAGATCAGCAAGAAGAGCAGGCTGAACAGCCCGACCAGGAGGAGGGCGCGGCGCATCAGGGGAGGCATGGGCTGATTATAGCATGACCGCCCCGTGGAGACTCTTTCAAAAAGGTTGACGGTGTATAAGCGAAATGCTAAGGCAGGGGACGAGACGAGGATTCGAGGAGGGGGTAAGGGTCGCTGCCCCCATAAAAACTAAAGCGCCACTGAAGCATTTTCAGTGGCAAGGGTGGCGTTTTGACGGTCCGCAGGTTCGAGCGAGGAATCTAAGCTCCGACTCCGGCGCGGATGAGAGCCTTGTCCAGGGCCTCAAAGTTGATGAGTCGAGCCTCTTCGGGGAGACGGTAGGTTTCGGGTATCCGCTGGAAGGCGAGAGTCAACATCCCTGGCGTAAAGGCCTCGATCCCGATCACGTTATTATATTCGTCAAGATCGAACAGAAGTTCATCCTTGATCAACTCTACGGTCCTTGCGACCTGGATGTCACTAAATTGAACGTAAAGGGAGCCACGAGATTCAAAGCTTACAATGATATTCATCGCTTATACTGCTTTCCTCATTAAAGCCAGTAGGCAGTTATGATAAGCACATCCGAATTAGTGGGGGCCACAACAATTTTGAGGATTCGGTTTCCGTAGGGTCTCTGATGGACCCACCTGCCCTTTACTTTATGAGGATACTTGATCTGTGGGTTTTCAACCGTTTCCTTGATCTGGTCTTCTGTGATCTGGCGCTATTCCATGCGCCGCCTAGCATGAGGGCTGAAGAGGTGTGCCATAAGGAGGTTGGACCAGGCGTCGGCACTATATCACGCCGCGGAAACTGCGTCAATAGGAGTTTCTTCCTAACATGCGCGATCCGAAAAGCCCCCGATGCCAATGGTATTATAAACAGGCTTTTTGTATAGATTGCAAGCCTGTATATACACTTTGAAGCTTTTCCAAGTTTCTCCTCCGGTGCATCTTGACATAGAACGCTTGTTCGTGGTATAATGCCCATAGTCCGCCTTAGGCGGATGTCCTAGAGGGCCAAAAATGCCTCTCTCGCAGCGCCAGAAGGAGATCGTGCGTTTCATCGAGGATTTCACCCGCCGCCATGGCTACCCTCCCAGCATCCGCGAGATCGGCCAGGCGGTGGGCATCTCCTCCACCTCGGTGGTGAACTACAACCTGAACATCCTGCAGCGGGAGGGTTTCATTCGCCGCGATCGAGAGGTCTCCCGAGGCATCCGGCTGGTGGACGCCACAGCCAGCGACTACCTGGTTTCTATCCCCCTCTTGGGGCGGATCGCCGCCGGCCAGCCCCTGCCGGTGCCCGATGAGAACCCGTCCCTGGACACCATCGAGCTGACCCGCAACCTGGTGCGGGAGGAGGAGGGGATCTACGCCCTGGAGGTGCGGGGGGATTCGATGATCGATGCCCTGATCAACGATGGGGACA
>JACPWV010000030.1 GCA_016196905.1 Chloroflexota bacterium
CTCAGTCAAGCTTTGGGCATCCCGCTCTGCTCGGGGATGGGGGTGGACCATGCCCGCTCGCGCATCCACGCCCCCAACGAGAATATCTTTGTCGATGATTACATCCAGGTGATTAAGTGCAACGGGGAGCTGATCCGAAGGTTTGCGGAGATATAAAAAGACTTATAACCGGGCGAGAGCGTCCAAGTAAACCTGACCCTCGGCACCCTAGACGATGGAGAGAATCCAGAATTGGGCTCAGAGATCTATCGGTAAAATGGGGAAATTCACTTTTGGGACTCTGATCCTGATATCTCTAGCGGTTTCCTGCGTCGCCGTTGCACCCGAGCCTAAGAGCGAACAGACCTCGCCAAACAATACCAGCACGGTCACCCCTTTAGCGACACCCAGTCCCCGGGAGACTGCCCCGCTCCTAGATCGAATACAGGCGATGCTGGATGAGGCCGCTCACCTCGACTATACGCTGCAGGAGGACGCGATAGCGGAGGCCGTGGCTCTCTATCTCTCCCGGCCCGATCGTGCAGAGTTCTCTGACGCGGAGCTTGCTCGGGAACTCCAAGATTTGATGGAGCGTGCGGGGCTATGGGGCACCCCACCGGGGATGAGTATGATAGGGGTCGAGACGGTTTCCCAAGTGTATGTGGTCGGCTTCGGCCACATTTATTTTAGAATCGAAATCTATTGGGGGCCGCCTGGCCAGCCCTTAGAGCACGCGACCATCGCGGAGGGCAACTGGGTCGAAGAGGTTCGCTGGGTGGGTGAGGAACTGGGGGTGATCTCCTCCTCGGTTGGAGCTTCAGGGTACACTCCTGACTTCTCGCTTTTGCGGTACGAAGGAGGCGAGTGGCGCCGAGTATGGCCCGCCGCACCTGAGGATTCAACACCTTGGCGGGATTTCTGGATCACTGCCGATGGGGAGGCTTCCTTCGCTGCCGAGGATTTGTCCCTTGTGAGAACCCGAGGGAGCTTTTGGGGAGAACCAGCGGAGATGGCCTTCTTCGAATGCGGAGCCTGCCCTCACCGTTTCGTCGAGATCATTTGGGAGAGACAAGGTGACCTATATGTGCCGCAGGTTACCTTACCGGAGAGCGCTCCTTTCTATGATCGGCTGTGGGAAGTAGCCCTGCCCAGTCCTTACGCCACCCTGACTGAGTTCTTGCGTCGGTTGCGGAAAGGAGATGAAGCAGGAGCCTTGCAACTCGCAGCGAACGCCACGGTCATCGATCAGGCGCGGGCTCTGAGCCTCGACCATCCCGCAAGCGCTTTCATAGCGCACACTCCGTCCGAAAGCAACCCCCTACTTTTCTCTGACTATGAGAGCACCGACTTCTCACCTCAATATGAGGCTCATTTCCAAGCACCAGCCGGGTCTGGGGGGCATTGGCTCCTCATAGAGATCCGCAAGGTAGTCTAGCGGCATCGGGCCTCGACTTCCCGGAGAAGAGCCGCTCAAGGATCGAAGTGCACTCGAAGTATTCCAGAAATCGGTGGGGCCGAACGCCAGATAGCAGTTTCGATTTAGGGATCGCTACTTGATCGGTGGCCCGGCGGTCCAATCGTAGCCGATGGAGGGGTCGTCGTGGGGAAGGCGACTCTCTTCTTTCGGATCGTAAGTCTTGGAGGTCACATAAAAAAGATGCGTCACCCCGCCGATGGCTTTGTAGCCATGGGCCACCCCGGGCGGGATCTTCACAACGCGATGGCCGTAATCGGGGCCCAATAAATACTCCTCGGTCTGGCGGTAGGTGGGGGAATCGGGGCGCAGGTCGTGCAGCACCAGCTTGAGGGCGCCTAATGGCACGTACCACCAATCCACCTGGGTCTTGTGCACGTGCCAGGCGACAGCGACGCCGGGCAGGATCGTTGCGTGGCTGAGCTGGGCAAAACCCTCCGCGAAAAATTCGTCGGTGACGCGGATGATCTCGCGGAAGACGCGCCGCTCGTCGGCGTGCTGTGATAGCTCCTTGATCTGGACTCCCGCGATCCCGGTACGTCCTGACGTCCTGACCGTCATGGATCAGCGGCCTCACATCTCGTGATATTGGGAAATCGCTTCGTAGGTCCCATCCGGCAATTGCTGCAGGCTGAAATCGCCGAAGACGGCAGGGAACTTCTCTTGGAGCTGCTGCAGCGCCTGGGCGGCCACCAGGCGCATCTCGGGCATGGCCTGTTGAGAGGCACGCATGTGGATGAAATGCCTCCAAGCGCGAAAATTGCCGGTCATCACCAGGGCCGTCTCCGAGCCCTCGGGCAGTACGTAACGCGCTGCCTCGCGGGCCATCTTCCGCCTCTGGAAAGGCTTGTGATCGGCTAATTTTTCGCTCAGCCGCTCCACCGCTTTGCGATAGACCTGAATGGCCTGCTGCTGCAGTGCGCGAAACTCCTCCACCAGTTCAGGGTCATCGGCCACCAGGGGCGGGATGACCATCTCGATGTCCTCGCTGGCTACGTAGCGCTGGCTCAACTGCGAGTAGGAGAAGTGGCGATGCCGAACGATCTCATGCGAGCAAGCCCGCGAGATGCCGCGGATCCAAAAGGAGGCCACCCCGTGCTCGATGACCGAGTAGTGCCCCTGCTTGAGCATGTTCTCGATGTATTCGCGGTTATTGCGCCCCGAGGGATTGTGCCAACTCAGGTAGCATTGGCGGCCGGCGAACTCGATGAGGGCCTGGCTGGCCTCCTGAGTGTCGGTTTGCCAGCCCACCTCGGTCCCGGGCGAGTCGAAGGTCATCCAGGCCATCAGCTTGGCCTGCGGCCGCGGGCCCAGCGAAGGAGCATCAGGCCTCACCTCTCCTGACAAAGTCGGCATCGAATCGCTCGCCACTCCCCACCTCCCTCTAGTGGATCCCTCGGGCAAGGGTCGCGCGTCTCCTGCGATCCGCGCCAGCCCGCTGCCGCTTGCGACAACTGCCGCGAGCGGGTTCAGCGCGGAGAGGCGTTGCCTGCCGCAGCTCGGCGCACCCGAGTCATCGATCTCCCGGTGAGCGCCACCGAGGATCGCGTGGTGGGCACCCTGGACATCGAGAAGGCCATCAAGCAGGGCGAGAAACACTTCGAGTCGGGGGTGTTGGCCGCCGCCAATCGAGGGCTGCTCTACGTGGATGAGGTCAATCTGCTGGACGACCACGTAGTCGATCTCCTGCTGGACTCGGCGGCCATGGGCGTCAACGTGGTGGAGCGGGAGGGCATCTCCTTCACCCACCCGGCCCAGTTTATCCTGGTGGGGACCATGAACCCGGAGGAGGGGGAGCTGCGGCCGCAGCTCCTGGACCGCTTTGGGCTCAGCGTGGAGATCAGCGGCATCACCGATCTGGTGGCCCGCACCGAGATCCTGGAGCGGCGCATCCGTTTCGAGCGCGATGTCGAGGCCTTCGTCGAGGAGTGGCAAGCGGAGGAGCAACGCCTGGCCAACGAGATCCAGCGCGCCCGCCAACTTCTGCCCCAGGTCAGCTATTCCCAAGAGGATCTGCACCGCATCGCCCAGCTGACCGCCGACCTGAAAGTGGATGGGCACCGCGCGGATATCACCATCCTCAAGGCCGGCCTGGCCCACGCCGCCTTTAAGGGGCACCCCCATATCACCAGCGAGGACATCCTCCTGGCTGCCGAGCTGGCCCTCCCCCACCGCGTTCGAAGGCGTCCCCTGGACGAAGGGGGGACGCGCCTGGAGAATTTGGGGGAGCGCCTGGAG
>JACPWV010000208.1 GCA_016196905.1 Chloroflexota bacterium
AAGAAGGCCACCACTGCGCCCCAGCCGGCAGCCCGCGCCATGCTCAGGAGCGATGGTACCCACACCGGCCGGCGGCGAGCCACGGCCAGGAAATTATTGCCCACCAGCTCGGCCGGATCTACGCTATGACGCGCGGGCTTTCGCAGGACCAGCGCGATCAGCATCGCTATCGCTCCAATGAGGGCCGCAGCCAGAAAAACGCCCGTGAAACCGAATTCTCCATGGATGGCCACCCCCAGGGGAGGGAAGAGAATGAGAGCCAGGGGGATAGAAACGGCGGCCAACCCTAAACCCTCCCCGCGCTTGGGCGGGGGCACCACATCGGCGATGAGGGTCACAAAGGCGGTGGTGCCGGTGGAGATGCTCAGCCCGTGAAAGAGGCGCACCAAAAGCAAAGACGGAATGGAATTGACCGCCAAGTAGCCGAGGGGAGAAATGGTGAAGATGGCGGCGCTGAGGATCAGCACCGGCACCCGCCCCCTCTTATCGATGAGCCGGCCCACCACGGGCCGCGAGAGGAAACTCGAGAGGGCGAAGGCCCCGATGACCACCCCCACCTCAACCGGATCCGCGCCCATCTCGTTCAGGTAGATGGGAAAGGGGACGATGAGCAAAACCAAGGAGGCGAAGGATAAAAAAGAAACCAAAAAGGCGAGCCAGAAGCTCGCGGGATAGGCGAGGAAATCGCGCACCCGATGCATTCGAGTCGCTACGGCTCCAGACAAAAGGGGATGGAGTTGGAAGGGCCGTCCGGCACCTCGGTCTCGCCCGCCTGGTCGTAAATTTTCACATAGTCGATGTTATCTAACGGCAACAGATTGGCCAGGATCAGGTTGGCGACGGTGTAGGTAGCCCCCCCTGAGTTGCATTCGCCGGTTAGATAAACGCGCGCGATGCCATCATCGATCGTGATCCGGCTGAAGCCTGTCGACCCACTCGTGATCAGCTCCAAGCCACGCGCCCGTTCCTCGTCGGTCGGCCCCTTGAACAGCTCGGCCAGGATGCTCTCGTGCAGCGGCCCATGTGCCGATACTCGACGCGTGACCGCCACCTCGAAGGGCTGCTCCCCGACCGCGTAGCGATTCTCGTCCAGAAAGTAGACCCGCACCTCCACAGTACTCGGCGACGGCGCGCAGGCTGTGAGGATCGCAAAGCCCACCCATAAGCAAAACATCGCTCGGTTCACTGATCGACTCATAACCGTTTTAACCTCCCTTGGATGATTCAGTATCGCCCAGCTTGAGCAGCGCCAGGAAGGCTTCCTGGGGGATCTCCACCCGACCGACCTTCTTGAGGCGCTTCTTACCCGCCTTCTGCTTCTCCAGCAGCTTGCGCTTGCGGGTCACATCGCCTCCGTAGCACTTGGCCAGCACGTTCTTGCGCAGAGCGGGGATGGTCTCGCGCGCGATCACCCGACTTCCCACCGCCGCCTGGATAGGGATAGAGAAGAGCTGCCGGGGGATCAGCTCCGAGAGGCGCTCGACCAAGGCGTTCCCCCGCGCGTAGGCCTGATCGCGATGCACGATCATGGACAAGGCGTCCACCGGCTCTTGGTTCACCAAGATCTCGAGTTTGACCAGATCCGCGGGGCGATAGCCGATCAGCTCGTAGTCGAGGGAGGCGTAGCCGCGGGAGCGCGATTTGAGCTGATCGTAGAAATCGACGATGAGCTCAGCCAGGGGCATCTGGTAGGTCAAGAGCACGCGGCGCTCATCCAGGTATTCCAGTTTCTCGAACTGCCCGCGCCGCGAGGTTACCAGATCCATGCAGGGGCCGATGTACTCCACCGGGCTGAAGACCTTGATATTCATCCACGGCTCGCGGATCTCCTCGATATCGCCGGGGGTCGGCAGCTCGGCCGGGCTGCGGACGGTCACCTCCTCCCCTGCTCGGGTGCGCACCTGATACTCCACGTTGGGGGCGGTGGCCAGCAGGTTCAGGCCGTACTCCCGCTCCAGGCGCTCCTGGACGATCTCCATATGGAAGAGGCCCAAGAACCCGCAGCGGAAGCCGAAGCCCAGCGCCTGGGAGTTCTCCGGCTGGAAGCTCAGCGCCGCGTCGTTGAGGCGAAGTTTTTCCAAGGCATCGCGCAACAGCGTGTAATCCGCCCCCTCCGCCGGATAGAAGCCGGCGAAGACCATGGGCTTGACCGGCCGATACCCGGGCAGCGGCATCGCGGCGGGCCGCGCAGCCTCAGTGAGGGTATCCCCCACCGAGACCTCGCGCACCTCCTTAAGGCCGGTGGCCACGTAGCCCACCTCCCCGGCCTCTAACTGCTCGATGGGCTCCAGATCAGGGCGGAAGATGCCCACCTCCAGCGGCTCCAGCTCGCGCCCTTTGGCCATCAATAAAAGCCTTTGCCCCACCGCCAAGCGCCCGTCCACCACACGGATGTAGGACACCACGCCCTTGTAGGAATCGTAATGAGAGTCGAAAATCAGCGCCCGCAGCGGCGCCTGGGGATCCCCGCCGGGCGGCGGGTTGCGCGCAATGACCGCCTCCAGGATCTCCGCGGTCCCGATCCCTTCTTTGGCCGAGGCACGGATCACCTGGCCCGCTGAGATGCTCAAAAGGGTCTCCAATTCCGCAGCGACGCGATCGGGGTCGGCGGCGGGCAAGTCGATCTTGTTGGCTACCGGGATGATCGCCAAGCGGTGCTCGCGGGCCAGGTGCAGGTTAGCCAGAGTTTGGGCCTCGATGCCCTGGGAGGCGTCCACCACCAGGATGGCCCCCTCCACCGCGGCCAGGGCGCGGGAGACCTCGTAGCTGAAGTCCACGTGGCCGGGGGTATCCAGCAAATTCAGCTGATAAGTATGTCCATCCTCGGCGCGATACAGCATACGCACCGCCGAGGCCTTGATGGTGACCCCGCGCTCTCGCTCCAGGGGCATCTGGTCCAGCACCTGCTCACCGATCTGGCGGGGCGAGAGGGTCCCGGTGTATTCCAACAGGCGATCGGCCAGGGTGGATTTGCCGTGGTCGATGTGGGCGATAATCGAGAAATTACGGATGTGCGCCTGATCCATAGCGGACTAATCCCGAGCCATTACCCTCGCCGCTTCGCTCAACGCAGCCTCGACGGCGCCATCGACATCGATCTCCGCCAGTCCTGCATCACGGCTCGGGTGGATGAAGAACTCGAGGTTGCCGGCGGGGCCCAGCAGCGGAGAGGGCGTGAGGCCGAGCACCCGCAGCTGGAGGCGATGGGCCAGCTCAATGACCTTGTGCAGCACCTGGCGCATCACCTGCGCATCGCGCACCACCCCGCCCGAGAGGACTTGTTTACGCCCGGCCTCGAACTGGGGCTTGATCAGCGCGATGATTTGACCGCGCGGCTTGAGCAAAGTCGTGACCTTGGGCAAGACCAGTTCGAGAGAGATAAAGGACACATCGATGGTGGCCAGGTCGATGGGTTCAGGTAAGGATTCCAGATGGCGAATATTGGTCCGCTCCAGGACAACCACCCGAGGATCCCGGCGCAGCGCCCAGGCCAGTTGACCGTAGCCCACATCGATGGCGTAGACCACGGCGGCGCCCCTTTGGAGAAGGCAGTCGGTGAAGCCGCCGGTGGAGGCCCCCACATCGCAAGCGATGGCCTCATGCACATCGATCCCGAATCGATCCAGGGCGGCCTCCAGTTTGATCCCGCCGCGGCTGACGTAGCGCGGCTCCTCATCCAGCGCGATCTCGGCATCGGCAGCCACGCGGCGCCCGGGCTTATCCGCTATTTGACCGTCCACCCGGACCGCGCCGGCCAGGATCAGGCGCTGAGCCCGTTGGCGACTCTCCGCCAACCCGCGCTCAACCAAGAGTTGATCGAGGCTTGCCTTCTCGCGCTTCTTCTTAAGCGTCCAGTAGTTTCCCATGCTTGCCCAACAGTAATGGGGTGCTCCTTCGTCTGGCTAAAGTCCGACGCTACGTTTTGCTAGCCGCTATTCGCCCGTCGCTTGTCGCTGAGCTCATTCACGGGTATGATTGCCTCTCGTGAACAGGAGACTGCCATGCTGAGTGCGTTGCTCATCGCCGCGCGCCCCAAGCAGTGGACCAAAAACCTGTTTATCTTCGCCGCGCTGGTCTTCGATCGGAAACTCTTCGAGGCCGACCCGCTGGCCAAAACGATCTATGCCTTCATCCTCTTCGTGGCCCTTTCGAGCTCGGTGTACCTGGTGAACGATGTGGCCGACCTGGAAAAGGATCGTCAACATCCCACCAAACGCCACCGGCCCATCGCCGCCGGGGTACTCTCGACCCACATCGCGCTGGTGGCCGCCGTGGTTCTGGGGATCTCCGCCCTCATCTTGGGAACTCTCCTCGACCCCCGCTTCGGCCTGATCGAGCTGGCCTACCTGGTCCTGCAAACAGCCTACACCTATTTTCTGAAGCACTGGGCCATCGTGGATGTGCTGACCGTGGCCGGAGGGTTCGTGCTGCGAGTCATGGCCGGCACGGTGGTGATAGAGGCCGAGCGTTTCTCCCCCTGGCTGTACATCTGCATCACTCTACTGGCCCTATTCTTGGGCCTCAGCAAGCGGTGCCACGAGCTGGTCCTTTTGGAGGGGCAGGCCAACCTGCACCGGCGCATCCTGGCCGAGTACACCCCCGAGTTGCTGGAGGAGATGATCGCGGTGGTCACCTCGGCCACCGTCATCGCCTATTCGTTGTACACCTTCTCCGCGGAGAACCTCCCTAGTAACCACGCCATGATGCTCACCATCCCCTTTGTGCTGTACGGCGTCTTTCGCTACCTGTACATTGTACATCGGAAGGACCTGGCCGGCAGCCCTGAGGAGGCTCTCCTGCGGGATGTCCCGCTCATTGTCAACAACCTGCTGTGGGGCGCAGCCGTGGTGCTGATTCTCTATTGGTTTCGATGAGGCGATTCGGGGGCGCAAGGGGTGGCGTCGCGACGCACTGCGCTGGTCTCGAGTCAGAACTCAAAACGCTGTCGATGGCGAGGCTTGGCCGCACCGCCCCAGCCTCACCATAATATTCAGCTGATCACCTAAATATTCAGGTGGCACGCGAGGATCTCGAGGGGGCCGGTAGCGAGACGATCCTCGCCGGGCTATCCACCCATACCATTCGTTAGCGATCCCCGGATCTCAGGATCGAATCATTCAGCCTGGGTGTGACTCCAAATGCATCGCGGGCCGACTTCGAATCGACCCGCGATCTAGGTGGAAGGTCGTTCGGCCTAGCGCTTGGTGTACTGGGGCGCCTTGCGCGCTCGCTTCAAGCCGGGCTTTTTGCGTTCCTTGACCCGAGGGTCGCGGGTGAGCAGGCCCCGCTGGCGCAAGGGGGGGCGCAGATTGGGGTCGTAGGCCAAGAGGGCCCGGGCGATGCCCAGGCGAACCGCCCCCGCCTGTCCGGAGATGCCACCCCCACTCACCAAGGCCGAGACCCGAAACTTGTCCAAGGTGGCGGTGGCCTGCAGAGGCTGGCGCAAGGTCGAAAGGTCTACCTCGCGCTTGAAGTATTCGTCCGCGGGGACACCATTCACCATCCACTGACCGCCGTCAGGATAGATCCGCACCTGGGCGGTGGATTCCTTGCGCCGGCCCACGCCATAATAATACTCACGCTCCTTGGCCACTATCGACCTCCCTCTTCCGCCTCTGGCGGATTCACTCGCTGGGGTTTCTGGGCCTGGTGAGGGTGCTCCGGCCCCGAGTAGACCTTGAGCTTCTTGATCATGGCCCGGCCCAGCCGATTCTTAGGCAGCATTCCCCTCACCGCCTCCCGCAGCACCTGCTCGGGACGCACCCGCAGCCGCTCCCCCAGGCTGACGCTCTTCAGCCCGCCCGGGTAGCCGGAGTGGCGATAATAAATCTTCTGAGTGAGCTTCTTGCCGGTGACCCGCAGCTTGGCCGCGTTGATCACCACTACGTAATCGCCAGCGTCCAGGTGCGGCGCGAAGGTGGGTTTGTGCACGCCCCGCAAGATGCGCGCGACGCGAGCCGCCAACCGTCCCAGGACCTGCCCCTCAGCGTCCACCACGCACCAGCGCCGCTCTATCTCTTTGGCTTTAGGCGAATAGCTTCTCATCCTCGGATGACCTCGAAGCACAAATTTACCACGATGAAATATCGACCCCCACCCACGACTCGGCGTAGTCGACCCGGGTCAAGCACAAACCCTGGGAGGGGGCCAGCCCTTTGATGCGTCGGCGATCCGGGGCCTCCAGGATCTCTCCAAACTCGTCCGGGCTCATCTTTCCACTGCCCACTTGGAGGAGGCCGGCTACCAGGCGGCGCATCATCCGCCTCAGGAACGCGTTGGCCTCCACCTCGATGTAAATGAACTCCCCCTGTCGCTGGCAGTCCGCGCGATAGATCTGGCGGGCCGTGTTCTCCCCGGCCGGGGCCTGCCCGAAGCCGGAGAAATCGTGCATCCCTTCGATCCTCTGGCAAGCCGCCTGCATGGCGAGGGGATCCAGGGGCCCCGACCAGTGGTGGGCGTACAGCCGATGCTTCGGGGAGCGCAGCGCGCGGTTGAGGATGGTATATCGATACTCGCGGCGCAAGGCGCTCTTCCGTGCGTGAAAGGCCCAGGGGACCTCGCTCACCTCGCGCACGGCGATGTCCCCCGGCAGTCGGGCGTTGAGGGCCCGTCCCAACTCTACCAGCGATCGAGCCCAGCCGGTGGCGAAGCTGATCACCTGGCCGGTGGCGTGCACCCCGGCATCGGTCCTCCCCGCTCCCACGATGGGCACCCTCTCGCCGGTGATCTGGGCCAGGGCGCGCTCGAGCTCACCCTGGATGGTGTCGCCCCGCGTTTGGGCCTGGAAGCCCAGGTAGCGGGTGCCATCGTACTCCACGATGGCCTTGACCCGTCTCAGGGCCATCGCCCACCTGTCCTTCGGGATGCGAAGCTGCAGGGCTTACTCGATTAACTCCAGTTGCACTATGGGCGCCGCATCGCCCTGGCGTGGCCCCAGCCTCACCAGGCGAGTGTAGCCGCCGGGTCGCTCACCGTAGCGGGGCCCGATGGTGTTAAAGAGCTCCTCGACTACTTGAGGGTCGCGCACCACCCGCAGCGCCTGGCGCCGGGCGTGCAGGTCCCCGCGCTTGGAGAGGGAGATGAGCTTCTCGGCCTGGCCACGGATCGCCTTGGCCTTGGCCTCGGTGGTGCGGATCTTACCGTGGCGAAATAGATCGGTGATCAGGTTACGCCGGAGGCTCCGCCGATGATCCGCGTCCCGCTTGAGCTGGCGCCCCGCCACGCGATGTCTCATACTTCCTCGGCGATCTCCTCCATGGGGCGCCCACCTAAGGCGGACTCCCGCCAGCTCAGGAAGCCCTTCTGGGCCAGGGCCTCCTTGAGCTCATCCAGGGACTTCTGGCCGAAGTTGCGGATGGAGAGGATCTCCTCGTCGCCTTTCTCCAAGCGCTCCAGGACCTCCCCCACCTTGGTGATGCCCGCCCGCTTCAAGCAGTTGAAGGCGCGCACCGAGAGATCCAGCTCCTCAACGGGCGTCTCATAGATGCGCGGGGGAATGCCCACCGTGGACTCCACGAACTCCTCCACCGCCAGGCCACCGAAGTTGACGACGAGATTCAGGTGGCGAACCAAAATCTGGGCGGCGGTGCTCAGGGCCTCCCGAGGTTCGATGGTCCCATCTGTCCAGATCTCCATGATCAGTTGATCGAAGTTAGTGACTTGGCCCACCCGGACCCGATCCACGTTGTAGGAAACTTTGCGGATGGGGCTGAACACAGCGTCCACCGGCAGTTCGCCGATGGGCAATTTGCCCCGCCCCTCGGCGGGGGAGTAGCCCCGCCCGCGCTCCACCACCAACTCCAACTCTAGGCGAGCCTTGTCCGAATCCAGGGTGGCCAGCTTGAGATCGGGGTTGACGATCTCCACCTCGGAGGGACTCTCAATATCCCCCGCGCTGACCACGCCCTCTCCCTTCTTGGTGAGGCGCAGGCGTAGCGGCCCCTGGCCCTCCATCCTGAAGCGGATCTGTTTCACATTCAGCATGAGGGCCAGGGTATCCTCTTTCAGGTGCGGGATAGGAGAGAAATCGTGGTGGATCCCATCCACCTTCATCGAGGTCACCGCCGCCCCAGGCAGGGAGGAGAGCAGGCTGCGCCGCAGGGCGCTGCCCAAAGTGATCCCGTAGCCAGCCTCCAGGGGACCGATCACGAATTTCCCGTAATTTCGCACCAGCGCCTGTGCTTCGACTTTGGGTAACACCAACTCCAACAACGGGGACCTCCTCTCCCCGCTTCGATCCGCGGGGACCCTGACGAGCTCTAGCGGCTGTAGTACTCCACGATCAACTGTTCGTTGAAAAGAACCTGAATCTCTTCGCGCGCGGGGATCTCCAGCACCTTCGCGCTGAGGGCCTTCTCATCCAGACGCAGCCAGCTGGGTACGGGGCGCTCTCCCCAACTGCGGCCCACCATCTGGAAATAAGTCGTGTCTTTGGAACCCGGCCGCACCGCGATCTCGTCACCGGTCTGCACCAGGTAGGAAGGGATATCCGTCTTTCGTCCATTCACCTGGATGTGTCCATGCTGCACCAACTGGCGGGCTTGCGCGCGCGAGGAGGCCAAGCCTACCCGGTAAACGACGTTGTCCAGCCGGCGTTCGAGCATCTGCAAGAGCGCCAGGCCGGTCACCCCTGTGCGTCGTTCGGCCTCCTTAAAGTAACGCCGGAATTGGCGCTCCATCACCCCATAGATGCGCCGCGCCTTCTGCTTCTCGCGCAACTGCAGGGAGTAGTCCGAGGGTTTGCGTCGGATTTTGGACTTCTTTCCGTGCATGCCCGGCGGGTAGGAGCGCCGCTCCACGGCGCACTTGGGGGTAAAACAGCGCTCCCCCTTCAGGAAGAGTTTCTC
>JACPWV010000209.1 GCA_016196905.1 Chloroflexota bacterium
CGCGGCCAAGATCGGCCCCGAGGTTAAATAATCGATGTTCCAGGCTTTGACCATCTCGCCGATCTTCAGCGGGTCATCCGTGCCCACCTCGGCCCAGGGATCTTTGCCATGTTCTTTGTAACTGGAGAGGGTCTTCTCCCCCATGCCGCGGATCCACTCCGGCGTGTTGGGGTAGTGCCTGGCGATGAACTCTCGACTCGCACCCACCAGCTTGAGGCCGACCACTTTCAGGCCGGCCTCCTCGAAACGGGCCAGGATCTTTCCGATGAGCCCGCGTTGCAGCGCATCGGGCTTCAACAGGATGAGGGTGCGTTCGTACAGCCGACTGGCCATGCTAGGCTCGAGCCTCCTCGCTCAAAGCTGTTCTCTGCCGGGCCGCAACACGCTCCGCAGGCGGCGATACATCTCCAGCCCCTCGCGCAGGCGCCCCTCTTTGAGGTAAGCATCCCCTAGAAGCTGCGGCGCCAGCAAATTGTCCGGGTGGCCCTCCACCATCTCGGCCAAATCAGTCATCACCTCGGCAGGAACCGACCCTGGTACGTGCACCAGGCGCTGGTAGTGAGCCAACGCTTCCGCCAGTTGACCACCCTCTCGGAGCAGGCGAGCGGCGGCCAGGCGCGCCGCGTGATCCTGGGGATCGCTCGCCAGCCTGGACTCCAGAGCCTCCAAGCTGCCCGGCGGGTACTCTGCGCTGGGGAGTGCTTCCCCGGGAGGAGCGTGCTCCACCGTTGGCGTGATCTCTTCAGTGGGGGTGGCTTCGGCCATAGGCGGTGTACCTTCAGGCGCCGCTCGTTCGAGGGCCTCGGGCGGCCCGCTTAAGGCGGGTTCCTCCAGTTGGCCGAGCCAATCCGCGCCCTGGCTGGGTAGTTCCGCCGCTTCCAGCGGGGGCTCGGCCGGGGCGGTAGAACGCTCCAGCGCCTCCAACCAACTTGGGGCGGCCTCTGGGGTAGGGGGAGGCTCTGCCTCCGTTGTGGGGGATTCGCTTTCAAGCTCCTCTAGTGCCCTCAGCCAGGTGGGCTCCTCGCCGCGGGGGATGGGATCGGGTTGGGAGGCGATCTCTTCCGCCAAGAGGGGCACCTCCTCCTGCATAGGGGGTGCCTCTTCGAACGCAGCTCTCCCCCCGCCGCTGGGAATGGGCTCGGCTTGGGAGGCGACCCCTTCTGCTACCAGAGGGACTTCCTCCGCCATGGGGGGCACCTCCTTGGCAGGCACCTCTTCCAGCGGGGGAATCTGTTCTAAGCCCGGCGCCTCCTCCAGGGCGGGGGTCTCCTCGGAGGGAGACCCTTGATAAACGGGCTCAGCTCCCTCCCTCGACTCGAGCTCCTCGAGGGGTGTTACGATGGGGATCTCGATGGGCCGCGGTTGGGGTAGGGGGACCTCCAATGGAAACACAGGCTGGGGGCGCAGAGCTGCCAGATCCTCCGGGATGGCCTCCCCGATGCGCGGGATCAGCACCCTGCTCGGCTGGAGGGGACTGTCCTCGCCCAATAAAGAGGAGGTCAGGGTTTTCTCTGGATCTATTTCCTGAGCCCGGCGCAGCAATTGTTGAGATTCGACGGGTTGCTCGGCCTTGGCCCAGATCTGGGCCAGGATCAGGATGGCCTTCAGGCTGTGGGGCAGCTCTTCTAGGATCCACTGGCACGCGTCGGCCGCCTCCCAGTGGCGCCCGTCGCGCCACAGCGCCTCGGCCAAGGCGAGTTTGAGTTCAATTCGTTCGGGGGCGGTGTCGGCCAGGGGTTTGAGCTCGGCGATGGCCCGATCGTACAATCGCCCCTTCAAGTACAGGCGACCCAGAGCGGCAGGGGTGAGCTTGATCCGGCCTGGCTCCTGCCCGTCCCGGCGCCCGTAGAGGCGGCGCAGCTCACGGCGGATCTCCGGGTTGCTCGGGTTCAGTTCGAAGGCTCGCTCCAGGTGCCAGAGGGCCTCGTCCAGCGAACCGGCCTCATCGTAGATCACCGCCAGGGCCAGATAAGAGGCGATGTCCTCCGGATCGACGCTCAGCACACGGCGAAAGAGCTCGGCCGCCTGTTGCAGATCGTCTCGCTCCAGGGCCACCTCCCCCAGCAGACGATAGGCAGCCCAGTACTTGGGATAGAAACCAAGGATGTGCCGGCAGATGGCAACTGACTCCTGCGCCCGGCCCTGACGCAGGCGATCTTTGGCTTCCTCGAGGTACTCGCTCAAGCCGATGGGCGCCATCCGAAGGTCCCGTCGCCTCAGTTGGCCTCAATTATGTAACCCTTGGTCGGGCTTGTCAAATTTTAGGATTCGCTTCCGAGGTGGTGGGCCTGTTGCACATCTGCGATGAGCTGATCGAGGGGCGTCTCGGCTGGCGCGACCTCTCCCAGGAGATCCTGAACAGGTCGCTCCAAGAGCACCGCGAAGGTGGCCAGCGCCGAGGCTGACGTGGCATCCAGGTCATAACCGCCCTCCAGCACGAAGACGCACTTTCCGTCGCAGTGCCAGCCGGCCAGGTCCAGGATGGCTATAGCCAGCTCGGCGAAGCCCCTGGCCGAGAGGCGCATCAGGGCCAGGGGATCTCGCCAGTGGGCATCGTAGCCCGCCGAGACCAGGATGAGCTGCGGTCGGTAGCGCTCCGCCAGTGGGGAGAGGATCTCGCGAAAAACGCGAAGATAGCCCTGATCTCCGATCCCGGCTGGCAAGGGCACGTTCGCGGTATGGCCTTCGCCGGGGCCCTCGCCGCGCTCGCGCCAATGCCCGCTGCCGGGATACCAGGGATACTGGTGGGTGGAGAAGTAGAGGACATCGGCTCGTGGGTAGAAGATCTCCTGGGTCCCGTTGCCGTGGTGGGCATCGTAGTCGATGATGAGGATGCGCTCCAGACCGCGTTCGAGGGCATGTTGAGCAGCTAGGGCGATGTGGTTGAAGAGGCAGAAGCCCATGCCCCGATTGGAGAGAGCGTGGTGACCGGGCGGGCGGAGCAGAGTAAAGGCCGCCCTGGCCTTGCCGCTGAGCACCGCCTCGGTGGCGTTGACCGCGCCGCCTGCGGCCAGGAGGGCGATCTCGTAAGAGTGGGCGGTGATGTAGGTGTCAGAATCGAGATGCCCGCCGCCGGCCTGGGAGGCGGCTTTCACCGCTTCGATGTGGTGGCGATCGTGGATGCGGTGGAGCAGGGCGGGATCCACCGGGGTGGCCTCGATGGGAGTCATCAGGGGCAGGAGGCCCGAGGCCTCCAGCACCTGCCACAGCGCGATGAGCCGCTCGGGCCGCTCCGGGTGGCCCGGCTCGCGATGTTGGGTGTGGCGCGCATCATAAACATAGGCCACGCTCATGGTGAGATCATCATAAACCGAGATGCGCCTTGGGTCGAGCGGGAATTTCGTACTGGTTGTCGCTCAAGAGAAAAGCGCATAGATCAGCCAGGTGACGTCGAGGCGGTGGGGTTTGACAAAAAGGCGCAGGTATGCTACTATTAAACACTGTAGGACGCAGTAAGTTCGAAGGTTGCATTTTGGTGGAGGATCGCCCGAGCTTACAAGCCTCGGGCGTTTTCTTTTTTCCAAGAGCAAAGCTCGAACCCACTGACCTACGAATCCACGAGGAAAGGAGGTGAGTGGGTGATGGATGCTCGAATGAAGGGCACCGTGAAGTGGTTCAACGCGGCCAAGGGCTACGGCTTCATTACGCGTGAAGGCGGGCCGGACGTTTTCGTCCACCACTCGGCGATCCAGGCCGAGGGCTACCGCGAGCTGAACGAAGGCGATGCTGTGGAATTTAGCATCGAGAGCAGCCCCAAGGGGCCTCACGCGGCCAACGTCATCAAGCTGTAAGAACCCAAGGTTCGACACAGCCAGAGTCCCGCCCTGCGCAAGTAGGGCGGGACTTGGTTTTGTCGGAGCAGTTAATAAGACTTTTGATGCTCGCCGCGAGGTTCTGCATGGTTTGCCCGCCAGGTCCCGACCCTGCGTCTGTGCTGGAGCTAGGACCTTCCGCGTGCATGGGAAAGGTCAGGCGGATCCAACCTTGAGGGAGCGCGGCGTCGTGACCCGGTTCGTGGCGCGAGTGATAAACATAAGCGATGCTTA
>JACPWV010000210.1 GCA_016196905.1 Chloroflexota bacterium
CTGACCACAAGCCAGCCCCGACTTTTATTTATGAAGTGCGGCCAACAACTCCTCGTAGATTCTCATCTGCGCCACGGTGTTCAGGAAATCAGCCAGAGAGGGACCGCGCGCGCGCAGCTCGCGCAGCTGCTGGCCGATAGGACTGACCGCCGCTGGGTCGGTGGCGTAGGAGCCGTAGAAGGCGAAATAGGCTTGGTTGAGCTTGCGGATGGAATAACCTTGGGCATTTAAGCGGCGTCGCTCTAGCTCCATAAACCGCTCCGCCTCCTCCACTCTCCCCTGGGCCAGCAACTCGTCGACATGCAAGCGAATCCTTCGCATCTCGCGCGCGAAGGGATCCACTGGGCGCTCGGTCGGCGGCTGGCGGGCGCGCTCAACCTCGGCTAATCGCTGTGGATAAAGCTGAGGGTAATAGCGGCGCAGCACCTCCAGCGAGAGTTCCTCCTCCACCAACGAGGCGACCGTCTCGTTCATGGTGGTGAGCTCCGGGCTGTCCCCATAGCGCTGCCCCAAGGGGAAAAAGTAGAGGTAGTTGTGGACCCACTCGTGAATGGCAGCCCCCACCGCAAAGGTCAACGAGCCGGACTCGGCCACGATGGGCGGGTAGGAGCCCATCCCACCGGTGGGGACCACCAGGGAGGAGACGTTCAGCGCATCGGTGCGCGCCTCGATCTCCTCGATATGAGCGAGGTCCAGATGGGGGTACAAGGAAAGCTGCTCCAGGGTCGCGATCCGCTCCCGCCGCGAGATGACCAGAAGGAGGGGGGAGGTTTGGAATTCGAAATCGACCGGGGGGAAAACCACCTCGCCCCAGAGCGGGGTTCGCCAGGTGATCCCTTGTTCCCGCAGCAAGCTGGCCACCTGTTGACGCAGGATCGCCTCGACATCGTCCTCCAGCTCGCTAAGCTCGCGGCGCCTGACTTCTAATGCCTGTTCGAGGCGAGCATTCACGGAGGGGGAGTCGGGATGGGAGTCCTGCCCAAATCGATTCAGTTCATCCTCGAGGCGCTGGCTCTCCTCGGCCAGGGCGAAGTAGCGCTGGACGAGGGCCTCCGCACTGGGTCGGGACTCGCCAGCGCCCCCATCGACGCCTAAAACAGCACGCGCTAGCCGAGCGGAGAGGGTCTCCCATTCATAGGAAAGCCAGTTGAAAAGATATCGACCCGCCCAGGGGTCCACGGCGAAGCGCAGATAATCGCGCGGAGGGATGGAAGCTCGGACCAATACGAAAAGAAGCGCCACCAGCAAGAGCGGGACGAGATTTCGAGAATTTAACCAGCGAGGCCTGCGGATAAGTCGCATCATTAGATTCTACCACCGAGCCAGGCTCGATCCCAGAGGCTATTGCTGGGGGCGTGCTCTTGGGGGATAATCGAGGGCGCCATGGCGACCATCCTGGTGGTGGACGACGAGGAGAACATCGTGGAATTAGCCCGGCTCTACCTGAGCCAAGAGGGCTATCGCGTTGTCTCTGCCGGGGACGGCCGGCGCGCTCTGGAGCTAGCCCAGGCCGAGCGGCCCGACTTAGTAGTCCTGGACCTGATGCTCCCCGAGGTGGACGGTTACGAAGTGTGCCGACAACTGCGGCGCCAGTCGGACGTCCCCATCATTATGCTCACCGCACGCGGCGAGGACGTGGACCGCATCGTCGGTTTGGAGATGGGCGCCGATGACTACATGGTCAAACCTTTCAACCCGCGCGAGTTGGTGGCCCGCGTGCGAGCCGTTCTGCGCCGTGGCCCCGGCCAAGCGGCCGAGGCGCTGCCTGAAACGCGGGGCCATCTCGTTCGGGTCGGCGATTTGGAGATCGATGTGGATCGGCGCGAAGCTCGCCTGGGAGATGATAAACTCGATCTGCGTTTGAAGGAGTTCGATCTCCTGCTGGATTTGGCCGAGCATAAGGAGATGGTGTTGACGCGCGAGAAGTTGCTGGAGCGGGTGTGGGGCTATGATTACGCGGGGGACACGCGCACCGTGGATGTGCACGTCGCTCAACTGCGCAAAAAGTTGAGCGCGGGCCAGGTGAGCATCGAGACGGTGCGCGGGGTGGGTTATCGCCTGGTGGAGCGTGGATGAGCCTGCGCACGAAGCTGATCTTCTCCCACACCGCGGTGGTGTTTTTGTCCCTCTTTTTGACCGGGCTGGCCCTTCTCCTCCTGCTGAATCGATATCGGGACCAACTGCTCGTCTCCGAGCTGCAGACGCGCGCGCTGGAGGCGGGCCTCCAGGTCGCCCGCGTGCTGGCGGAGGAGCGAGAGGGGAACATCGAGGCCGCGCTGCAACGGGCTGCGGAGCGATTCGATGTGCGCCTGATCCTCATCGGCGAGGGTCGTACAGTGGTCTGGGATTCGCAGGGTGAGGGCAGCTTGGAGGGGGAGCCTATTGACCTCGAGTTGGTCTCCGGCTTCGCGCGGCGCGACCCTCGTCGTGTTCGTTTTGGGGAAGAGGACTTCTATTTGTCGTTGTTGCCGATACCCGTGCGACGCCTGGGCGGGCACGCCATAGCCCAGGTGCTGCCCGCGCGACAGTTGCCGGTGGGCACACTGGACCTATTAATGCGCCTTCTAGGGGCGGGGGTGATTGGCTTCGGGGTAGCAGTGCTGTTGGCGGTATGGATCGCACGCTCCGTATCCCGGCCCCTGGCGGTGCTGACCCGCGCCGCGGAGGAGATGGCCCAGGGGAATTACGATCAGCAGATCCCCGCCGAGGGGGAGGATGAAATAGGCCGCCTGGCGGGGGCCTTCAACAGCATGGCACAAGCGGTGCGGAGCGCCCAGCGTGCTCAACACGACTTTCTGGCCAACGTCTCGCACGATCTGAAAACGCCCCTAACCTCCATTCAAGGCTTTACCCAAGCCATCCTGGACGGCACCCTCAAAGACCAGGAGGGCTATCGGGAGGCGGCCCGCATCATCCAGGAGGAGTCAATTCGCATGGGGCGGATGGTGCGCCATTTGCTGGATCTGGCCAAGCGGGAGGCCGCGCCACCGCTTAGGTCAAGACGAACTTCCCTCCAGCTCGAATCGATATTGAGTGACTGCGCGGCTTCCTTGCAGCCTCGCGCCCAGGAAAAGGGGCTGAGCCTGGAAGTCGAGGTCCCGCCGCTGCC
>JACPWV010000197.1 GCA_016196905.1 Chloroflexota bacterium
CGGGTATTGCAGGAGGAACGCCCCGAGTACATCGCGGTGGCCTTCGATGCGGGCCGGCACACCTTCCGCCACCAGGCCTTCGAGGAATACAAGGCTCAGCGGCCAGCCATGCCCGACGAGATGCGGTTCCAGATGAAGCGTATTCGGGAGCTGGTTGAGGCGCTGGGCATGCCTATCTTCGAGGTGGAGGGTTATGAGGCCGACGACCTCATCGGCGCCCTGGCCGGCCTAGCCGCCCAGCGCGGGCTGGAGACCCTTGTCCTCACTGGCGATCACGATACCCTGCAGTTAGTTTCCTCCCAGGTCAAGGTGTTAACCACCGCCGGCCATGCTCAAAAGTTTTCCGAGGCCAAGATCTACGACGTGGAAGCAGTGCGCCAGAAATTTGGGTTCGATCCCGGTTTGTTGGCGGATTACAAGGCGCTGGTGGGTGAAGTGACCGATAACATTCCCGGAGTGAAGGGGATCGGGGAGAAGACCGCCAAGCAACTGATTCAAAGCTACGGCCCGCTGGAGGAGATTTATGGCCACCTCGGCCAGATTCAGCCGCGGGTGCGCAAACTCCTGGAGGAGCAGCGCGAGCGCGCCTTCTTGAGCAAAAGGCTGGCTACCATCGTCACCGATGTCCCCTTGGAGCTCGATCTGGAGCGTTGCCGGGTAGTCGCCTATGATCGCGAGCAAGCCGTGCAGATCTTCCGTGAGCTGGAGTTCCGCAGCCTCCTGGAGCGCCTGCCCGAGCCGGAGGCGCCGCGCATCGAACAGATGGCGATGTTCATGGCGCCGGGCAGTAAAGCGACGGGGGAGCAGCAAAGCTGGGAGGTGATCTCCACCCGCCAGGCCTTGGATCGGCTCACGGCCCAGCTGGAGCGCGCCTCGCACCTGACGCTGGATGTGGAGGCCTCCAGTATTCAATCCATGTCCGCCGAACTGGTGGGCTTGGCCTTGACCGATGCGCCCGGCCACGGGTGGTACATCCCGCTGGGACACTCGCTGGGATCGGGAGATGCACAGCTCGGGCTGGAGGAAGGCCTGGAGAGCCTGCGGCCGCTCCTGGAATCCGAGCGTCTGCCCAAGCGGGCCCACAACGCTATCTACGATTTGGTGGTGCTAGCGGTTCATGGCGTGCGGGTGCGCGGGCTGGATTTCGACACCATGATCGCCGCCTACCTCCTCGATCCGGGCGGTCGCGGGTTCGGGCTCAAGGACTTGGCCTGGCACAAACTGGGCGTGGAGATGAGCGAGATCCAGGCGTTGATCGGCAAAGGCAAAAACCAGATCAGCATGGCCCAGGTGCCCATCGCCCAAGTCGCCCCCTATGCCGTGGCCGATGTGGAGGCTACCGAGCGCCTGGTCCCACTACTGGAGAGTGAGCTAAAAGACGAAGGGCTGTGGGATCTTTTTTCTCGCTTGGAGATGCCTTTGGTGGAAGTGCTGCTGGAGATGGAGAGGGCGGGAGTCGCGGTGGATGTGGGGTACCTCAAGGGGCTCTCCCGCGATGTGCATCTTCGCCTGCGCGAGTTGGAGGAAGAGATCCAAGACCAGGCCGGACATCCTTTCAATGTGAGTTCCACTCAGCAACTGGGCACGGTGTTGTTCAAAGAACTCAGGCTTCCCACTCGCAAGCGGACCAAGACCGGCTACTCCACCGACGCCGAGGTGCTGGAGGGGCTGCGCGGGACCCACCCCATCATCGAGCCCATCCTGGAGTATCGTGAGCTCAGCAAGCTCAAATCGACCTATATCGACACTCTGCCACTGCTGGTGAATCGGCGCACCGGCCGACTGCACACCTCCTACAACCAGACCGGCACCGTGACGGGGCGGATATCAACTACCGATCCCAACCTGCAAAACATCCCGGTGCGCAGCGAGTTGGGGCGCAAGGTCCGGCGGGCTTTCATCGCCGCGCCGGACCACCGCCTGGTGGCGGCCGACTATTCCCAGGTGGAGCTGCGCATCCTCGCCCATATCTCCGGGGATCCGGAGCTTTTGGCTGCTTTCCAGAGGGGCGAGGACATTCATAACTCCACCGCGGCGGCCATCCTGGGGGTTTCCATCGACAAGGTGACGCCGGAGATGCGACGGATCGCCAAGACCATCAACTTCGGTCTGATCTATGGTATGGGCGACTACGGGCTGGCCCAACGCACCGGGTTGAGCCAGCCCCAGGCGGCCGAGTTTATCCGCAATTATTTTGCGCGCTACCCCAAGGTGCGAGAGTAGACTAAGCGCAAAGCGGCCCGGGATGGTTATGTGAGCACGCTACTGGGTCGCCGGCGTCACTTCCCCGAGCTGCGCTCCACCAGCCGGGTGCATACCGGGGTGGTGCGGGCCGCGGAGCGCGAGGCGATTAACATGCCCATCCAGGGCTCAGCCGCGGATATCATAAAAATGGCCATGCTCAACTTGCAACATCGGCTGAACGGAGAAGGTTATCGTGGCCGCATGATCTTGCAGGTCCACGATGAGTTGGTGCTGGAGGTGCCTGAGACGGAGGTAGGCCAAGTCGTGCCTCTGGTGCGGCGGACGATGGAGCAGGCTTACGAGCTCAAGGCCGCCCTTAAAGTCGATGTCAAGGTGGGGCCCA
>JACPWV010000188.1 GCA_016196905.1 Chloroflexota bacterium
ATCCTGGATATCTTCGCTCAACATGCCCACACCCACGAGGGAGCCCTGCAGGTGGAGCTGGCCCAATATGAGTACCGCCTGCCCCGCCTGACCCGCATGTGGACCCACCTGGCCCGGCAGGTGGGCGGCGGGGCGGCCCGCGGTGGGCCAGGCGGAGTGGGGTTGAGGGGTCCGGGCGAGACCCAATTAGAGGTCGACCGCCGCGAGATCAAAAGACGGATCGCCCACCTCAAACAGGAGCTAGAAGAGGTGCGGACCCACCGCCGCCTGTACCGCCAGCGGCGGCGCAAGGCCCAACTGGCGGTGGTGGCCATCGTGGGCTACACCAACGCCGGTAAGTCCACCCTCTTGAACGCCATCTCCGGTTCACAGGTCCACGTCGAGGATAAGCTCTTCGCCACCCTGGACCCCACCACGCGCAGGGTCCAGCTGCCCGACGGCCGCGAGGCCCTCTTCACCGACACGGTTGGTTTCATCCAGAAGCTGCCCACCCAGCTGGTGGCCGCCTTCCGCGCAACTTTGGAGGAGATCAACGAGGCTGATGTGATCCTAAATATTGTTGACATAAGTCATCCTAACGTGCGAGAGCAGACTAGGGCGGTGGAGGAGATCTTGCGCGATCTGGGGGTTACCGACACACCGATGGTGGTGGGACTCAACAAGATCGATCTGTTGCCTGGGATGGACGGCGGGAGGGTGGAGGACCTGATCGACCGCCTGCCGCCTCTTAGAAATTACCCCAACACCATTCCCATCTCGGCCGCGCGTGGGATCGGTCTGGATCGCCTCTTGGCCAGGATCAGCCAGGTGCTGGCCAGAGACCTGGTGCCCATCACCGTCGTCCTGCCGTACAAGCAGGATGGGCTCCTCACGCTCTTCCACCAGCGGGGAGTGGTCCAAAAAGTAAGTTACACTCCTCAGGGTGTGCGCATCGCTGGCAAGCTCCCCCGGTCCCTCCAAGCCCACTTCGCCGAGTATATTCGATAGCGATCAACAGCCAAGCCTCGAGAGGCCTTAGGGGACCGGTTGGCCCGGGTCGCAGCGATCAGTCTAATAACTTCGCACTATTATCATTATGTCGATGCTAGTACGGTCCCTTTCCTCCTCGACATAAAAGGTGAATGGCGAAATCGGCTCGTCCTGGCCTCTGGAATCCACGAGGGATAAAATCAAAGGACGTCTTGATGAGGATCCATTGAAGTGATGCGAACTCTTGAGCGCCTGATCCTTGTTCTCTTGCTGGGCAGCGTTTGTATGACGACCTCAGTGGTGGGCTTCGCGGCTCGCCTGGTCCCGTTCGTCATCGATCCTTCCAGGCCCGGGCTTTTAACGCCCGCCGAGCCGCCCGAGTTCCGTATTTTCTGGGAGGCCTGGGGCTTGGTGGAGGAGCATTTCGACGGCTCGCTGCCGGATCGCCAGACTCTGGCCCACGCGGCGATCCAAGGCATGCTCCGGGCCCTGGACGACCCCTACAGCTTTTTCGTGGAGCCTGTGGATCATCAGTTGGAGGAGGCCGAGTTGGAGGGCGGCTATGGCGGCGTGGGCATCGAGGACCCCGCCGAGCTGGCCATCCAGAACGGGCGGCTGGTCATCATCTCGCCCCGCGCCGGCTCGCCCGCCGATCGCGCCGGCATCCGACCCGGCGACATCTTGCTGCGCATCGACGATCGTAGCACCGCGGGTCTCTTTCTCCAAGAGGCGATAGTGCTTTTGCGGGGCCCCGTAGGCTCGGGGGTCAAGCTGACCGTGCGCCGCCCCCCGCAGCCCAACCCCGTTACCCTCCATCTCGTTCGTGAGGATATCCAGAAAGCGACGGTGTCCTGGAGGATGCTGGAGCCTGGGATCGGTTACGTGCAGATAAGCTTCTTCAGCGAGCGCAGCGTGGAGGATTTGCGTCAGGCCTTGAGGGAGTTGAAAGGCGCTGGAGCTGAGCAGCTGGTCCTGGACCTGCGCAACAACCCGGGCGGCATCGTGAATGCGGCGGTGCAGGTGTCCAGCCAGTTCATCCAGGATGGTATTATTCTTATCGAGCGCGATGGCCAGGGGAACGAGCGGACTTTTGAGGCGCGTGGCGGCGGCCCAGCAATCGATATCCCCCTGGTGGTGCTGGTCAACGCCGGGACCGCCAGCGCGGCGGAGATCGTGGCCGGGGCCCTGCAGGATCACGGCCGCGGCCCGCTCATCGGTGAACGCACCTTTGGCAAAGGCTCGGTGCAGAGCGTCCACGAACTCTCGGACGGATCCAGCCTTCACGTCACCATCGCTCGCTGGCTTACCCCCCATCGACATGAGCTGGAAGGTGTTGGGATCACCCCCGATGCGGAGATCGCCAATGCCGATGGACACGACCGACAGCTAGAATACGCTCTCGACCAGATACGCCGCCGTGTAGGTGGCATCGATCTAACCGTTAATGTTATGTAAAGAGCCTTGATGGGATGAAGTCTGTAAGGCTTGGCAGCTTCGCTGCAATGGTTGTGGTAGGCATCAGCCTCGCCTACCTTTTGGGCTACGGCGCCGCGGCGTACATCGCCCCTACCCCGCCCGCGTCTGCCTTCCCTGGGGCCCCCTTCGAAGTTTTCTGGGAAGCCTGGGAGGTCGTCCAGGAGAAGTACTATGACCGCTCCGCGCTGAACCCTCAGGCGCTCACCTATGGAGCCCTGCAGGGCGCGCTGGAGAGTCTGGGCGACCCCAACACGGGGTTCGTGACTCCCCAGTATCGGGCCATCCTGGATGAGGATCTGGAAGGTGTCTTTGAGGGGATTGGGGCGGTGGTCGACCTCAACCAGGATGGATATCTGCTCATCATCGAGCCCTTGGCCGGTCGGCCCGCCGATCGAGCTGGGCTCCGCCGGGGCGACGTGGTGCTGCGGGTGGATGGGCGGGACACCCGCGGCCTCAGCCTCCTGGAGATGATTGGGCTGGTTCGTGGGCCGGAGGGAACCACGGTGACCTTGAGCGTTCAACGGGAGGGGCGGGCTCAACCCTTCGACTTGACTATCGTGCGGGGTCGCATCCAGATCCGGACGGTGGAGACCGCCATGCTGGCCGAAGGGATAGCCTACCTCAAGCTCAACGAGTTCAATGCCCACTCCGCGCGGGACCTGCGTGATGCGCTGGAGGACCTGCTGGCGGCTGCGCCGGTGGGATTGATCCTCGACCTGCGCGACAACCCGGGAGGGCTTTTGGACCAGGCGGTGGTGGTCGGCAGCCAGTTCCTCGCCCAGGGCCCGCTCCTCTACGAGCGCAGCGCGCACCGGGAGGAGAAGGTGCACGAAGCCACGGGCGGCGGAGCGGCGCTGGAGATCCCGCTGGTGGTGCTGGTCAACGCCGGAACCGCCAGCGCGGCGGAGATCGTGGCCGGGGCTATCCAGGACTATGGACGCGGGGTGCTCATCGGCGAGCGCACCTTCGGCAAGGGCTCGGTGCAAGCCCAGTACGACCTCTCGGACGGCGCTGGGCTGCGCCTGACGGTGGCTCGCTGGTACACCCCGCGGGGGCGCTTGATCGAGGATCGCGGCTTGACTCCCGATATCGAAGTCCCTGTCTCCAACCATCCGCCTCAGGCGGACGATCCGCAGCTCGATCGGGCCATCCAGGTTTTGCTCGAGCAGGTCGGCGCTAGAGAAGCCTTGATCATCTTATCGCGCGCATCGTTGGCCGGCCATCTCTAATTCGACGCACCCTTCGACATCGAGTCTCTGCTCGAGTTCGAACGAGAACCGGGCAGCCAAGGCGGCCGCAGCTGCGGCATGCGCGAGATTGGGCGATTTCTTCGACTTGGGGCGGCTCTCACAAGTTGGGTAATCGCGAGTTGATCAGGAGATCATCCCGTGGCTAGCAAACAGGGCGCCGCGAAAGTTGTCGCTGTCAATCGCCGGGCCTCCCACGATTACTTTCTAGAGGAGGCCCAGGAGGCGGGGTTAGTGCTCACCGGATCCGAGATCAAATCGGTGCGCGCCGGCCGGGTCAACCTCAAGGACAGCTATGTGCTGATCAAGGGGGGCGAGGCTTGGCTGCTCAACGCCCATATCGCTCCTTACGCGCAGGCCTCTCGACAAGGGACGCACGATTCTCGGCGGACCCGAAAGCTCCTTTTGCATCGCCAAGAGATCGCCCACCTGGCGGGCAAGGTCCAAGCCAAGGGCTACACCATCGTCCCCCTGCGTGTCTATCTCAAAGACAATCGAGCCAAGGTGGAGATCGCCCTGGCGCGGGGGAAGAAACTGTATGACAAGCGGGAGTCCATTGCCAAGCGCGAGGCGCAGCGGGAGATCGAGCGCGCGCTAGCCCGCCGACGTAGAGGCCAAAAGTAGCCCGGTCGCTTCAGAGGGAGTTCTGCCATGCGCGAAACTCAGAACTTAGACCAGCTCTCGACATCTCGGCTCAAGGATCTGCTCGCTCACGGGGAACGCGAAGAGACCCGCGATTTTTTGCAATCCCTCCACCCGGCCGACATCGCCGATCTCCTGGATGAGTTGGAGGAGTCGGAGCGCCTGCTCGCTTTTAATCTGTTGGACGACCGTAGCGCCGCGGAGGTCCTGGATGAGGCCGGCCCCGAGGCGAGCCGCACCCTGTTGAACAGCGTACCCGAGGCGCGCCTAGCCATCCTCCTGGCTACCCTGCCCCGGTATGACGCGGCTGAGCTGCTGGCGGAGCTCCCGGAGGAGCGGGCAGGCACGCTCCTGGAGCACCTGCCGGCCGAGGCGGCCCGCGATATTCGCGAGCTGCTGAGCTACCAGGAACACACGGCCGGCCGCTTGATGACCAAGCGTTTTGTCCGGGTACAGGCTCAATGGACGGTGGAGGAGACTATTCAATATCTGCGCCGCTTGGGACCGCAGCGAGAGGCCTTCTACAATCTCTACGCGGTAGACGAGCGGGAACGGCTGGTGGGGATCGTCCCCCTGCGAGCACTGCTCACCTCCCCTCCGGAGCAGCTGGTGCGTGACATCATGCGCAAGCAGGTGATGTCGGTGCGGGTGCTGACCGATCAAGAAGAGGTGGCTCGTTTGGTGGCCAAGTACGACTTTGTGGCCATCCCGGTGGTCGATCACGCCAACAAACTGGTAGGGGTCATCACCGTGGATGATGTGGTGGATGTGCTCACCGAGGAGGCGACTGAGGACATCCAGCGCCTGGGTGGAGCTGAGCCCCTGGATCAGCCCTATCTGACCAGCTCCATCCCCGCGGTGGTGCGCAAGCGCTTCGGATGGCTGCTGCTCCTCTTCGTGGCCGAGTCCCTCACCGGCAGCGTGCTGCGCCATTTCGAGCATGAACTGCAGGTCGTGGTCGGGCTGGCTTTCTTCGTTCCACTGCTCATCGGAACGGGGGGCAATGCGGGTTCGCAGGTGGTCAGCACGGTCATCCGCGGTCTGGCCCTGCAGGAAATCCGCTTTCGCGATCTGCCACGTGTTTTCTGGCGAGAAATCTTGACCGGGGCTTTCCTGGGGCTCCTGATGGCCACCGCGGGCTATGTGCGGGCCATCAGCTGGGGGAGCTCTCCAGAGCTTTCTATGGCGGTGGCCTTGGCCCTGGTGGCGATCGTGGTATGGGCGAATGCCATGGGCACCCTTTTCCCCCTGGTGGCCACGCGTCTGGGGATCGATCCCACGGTGATGTCCGCTCCCTTCATCTCCACCATCGTCGATGCCAGCGGCCTGTTCATCTATTTTAGCGTCGCTAAACTGGTGTTGGGGATATGACGCGATCAGTCCTCCGTCGTTGAGTTGACGAGCGACCGAATCGAGGGGTACCGCAGGGTTGAAGTATCGACTTCTTAACGATAGTAATCCCGCCTACTGGACGAGGAGCGTATAATCGTTAGTAGATTACGTCGAGGAGAGGAAGGATGTCCGAGTTGAGTGAGTTTCGAAAAGAGAAGGACGAGTTTTTCAAGTATCATCCTCATGCCCCGCTCACACCGGAGCAGCGGACTTCTTTTAAGGGATTGAAGTATTATCTGGAGAATCCCCGGCTGCGCTACGAGGTGGATGTCCAGGAGCACTCGAAGAAAGAGATCGTGGAGATGATCACCAGCACGGGAACGCTGCAGAAGTATCGTCGCTATGGACAGTTCGAGTTCCAGGTGGAGGGCCAGACGCACATCTTGCAGGTCTACCGCGACCTGGAGGGAGGGCACTTCTTTTTGCCTTTCATCGACACCACCGCCGGCCAGGAGACCTACGAGACCGGCCGCTATTTGGAGATCGAGCGGCTGTCCAACGGCAAATACCAGGTCGATTTCAACTACGCCTACAACCCCTACTGCGCCTACAACGACTACTGGACCTGCCCCATCCCGCCCGCCGAGAATCGCCTGAAGGTGCGCATCCAGGCGGGGGAGAAGAAATACAAATAGTCATTCCGTCGACGCATGAGCGAGCGCAATGGATTGCGCCGAGTCACCCGACTCGATCCGCTCGTGAGCGATGCGGCCCAGGACTATCACCTGGGCCTGCCCTTTCCATTCGACCCCTGCGCACCCTCCGGCTTAAGCACGGCAAGGTCAGCTCGACATCGACTAGGCGACGGGTAACCTTGTAGAGTAAGGCACACACGTGGATGCGCCAATTATGTCATCTCCTCAGGTTCTTCATCGGCAGGCAAATTTTAAGGTGTGGACTATTGACACGCAACCGCTATTGGGTGTATAGTGAGCATGGGTCCCGAGAAATCGAAAG
>JACPWV010000189.1 GCA_016196905.1 Chloroflexota bacterium
CGGACCGCTCCAAGCGGCCCTGGTGGCCCTAGGCTATTACTTGTCCAACAGCCCCTTCCTAGCCAACCTAGGCTTCCTGGTTTTCATCCGCCCGCTGATGGCGGGGACGGTAGTGGGCTTCATCTTCGGCGATCCGGCCGGGGGGGCGGCCATCGGGGGGACGATCAACCTGATCTATCTAGGGTTCATCTCCGCCGGGGGATCTCAGCCGGGAGACATCGGCTTGGCTGGCTGGCTGGGCACCGCCCTCGCTTTGGGGGCCGGCTTGGACCGGACCACCGCTCTAGCCCTGGCAGCCCCGTTGGGCCTGCTAGGCACCTTCAATTTCGCCACCCGCATGAGCGTCGATTCGGTCTTCGCCCACTGGGCGGACAGCTTCGCCGAAAAGGGGGACATCGCGGGGGTGGCGCGCATGAACTGGGTGCCGCCCCAGATCCTCCTGTTCCTGCTCAGTTTCCCCATCGTCTTCCTGGGAGCGCTGCTGGGGGTTCCGGCCGTGCAGGGGGTCTTCGACTGGCTCAACGCCAACGCCCCCTGGGTGCTGGGTTGGCTTTTCGCCGTCGGCGGCTGGCTCCCGGCATTGGGAATCGCCATCAACCTCCGGTTGCTCCTGAGGCTGGAGACGGCGCCCTATTTCTTCCTAGGCTTCTACGCCTTCGCCATCGGGGGTTTGAACCTCATCGTCATCGGCGTCATCTTCTTGAGCCTGGCGGTCTTGCACGTGTACTTCACCAAAGGAGGGTTCGCCCGTGCAACAGCGAGGTAAGGCTGCAACGCAGTTGACGCGCGAGGATATTTTCCAGTCCTGGCTACGTTGGCTGTTCTTCTCTCACGCCAACTACAACTGGGAACGACTGCAGGGCACCGGCTTCGCCCACGCCATGGCCCCCATCATCCAGAAACTCTACGGCACCAAGCCCGAGGAGGCCAAAGCGGCCCTGAAACGCCACCTGGCCTTCTTCAACACCGAGCCCGACACCGGGGGTGTGATCCATGGCATCGTCATCGCCATGGAGGAGCAGCGTGCCACCGGCGCGCCTATCACCGACGAGGCCATCGCTAACATCAAGAACGGCTTGATGGGCCCCCTGGCTGGGATCGGGGATACGCTGAAACAGGGTTTGTGGATCCCCATCTGGCTGGCCTTCGGTATCAGCTTGGCCGTGGAGGGGAACTTGTTGGGCCCCGTCGTCTACCTGGTGGCGGCTGTCCTCTACACCTGGGGCTTCGGTTGGTTCCTCTACTACCAGGGGTGGAAACAGGGACAGGTCTTCGTTACCAACCTGCTGCGTGGCGGGATGCTGGACACCGTCCAGACCATGGCCGCCATCCTGGGCGCGGGAGTGCTGGGCGCTCTGGCGGCAGCGTTCGTCAACGTCACCACGCCCTTGGTCATCACCGCTGGACAGCAGACGGTCAATCTCCAGGAGATCCTGGATAGGTTCAGCCCCAAGCTCCTCCCCCTGGCCCTGGTGCTGATCATTTTCTGGCTGCTCCGTCGCCGGGTGGGGGCCATCCAGATCATGGCGGGGATCTTCCTCATCACGCTCTTGCTCATAGCCATCCCCTTCTATTCGAAAGGGCTCTTCGAGATCGTCCTGCCGAATCTACTCTAGGAGCCTATCTCTCCACGTGATCACCCCTCTGTAGGTGCTTGCAGCGGGGCCGGGCCATCGCCGGGGACCACCCCGGCCCCGCTGCGGAATTATCGGACCTGTATGGGTCCCAATATTGACGTAACCAGAGCGCGACAAGGAGGGTGAATTGGACAAAACGATGCGGATGCGCCGCCTCTTCCAAAAGGACGGCCGGACCCTTATCGTGGCCATGGACCATGTGGGATACAGCGATCAGCCCCTGCCCGGCTTGGAAGAGCCCATCGAGACGGTGCGCAAAGTGGTGGCGGGCGGCGCCGACGCGGTCATGACCACCTACGGGACGGCAGTCCGCTGCGCCGCGGCCTTAGATGATCGGGGTCTAATCCTGACTGTCCAAAACCAGCCTCCGATGATTGATGTGGCGGTGGAGATAGCCCTGCGCCTGGGCGCGGATGGGATCAAAGTGCTGTGCTACCCCTGGTATGAGAAGGATCCGGAGAGCGTGGCTCACGCCGCCCGGCTGGGTGCGGAGTGCGCCTACTGGGGGATGCCGTACCTGGTGGAGACGATACCCGGCGGGTTCCAGGCCGGCTCTGACATGCGCACCCCGGAAAAGCTGGCCGGTGGCGCGCGGGTGGGCGCCGAGGCGGGGGCCGACTTCATCAAGACCTTCTACCCCAGCGAACCCCAAGGGATGCGGGTGATCGCCAGCAATTGCCCGGTGCCGGTGGTGGTACTGGGCGGCGAGAAGACCAGCAGCGACCGCGAATGCCTGGAGATCGTCCACGGGGCGATCCAGGGCGGCGCAGCGGGGGTGGCCATGGGCCGCAACATCTGGGGCCACCCCGATCCGGAACGCATCACCGCCGCCATCGCCCAAATCCTTCATGGCGGGGCGACGGTCGAGCAGGCTCTGCGCGAACTGGAGAAAAAATTCGCCTATGGCTAACTTGAATGGCCAAGTGGCCTTGGTCACCGGGGCCAGCCGCGGGATCGGCCAGGCCATCGCCCTGCGAATGGCGGGGGCGGGGGCGGATTTGGTCCTGGCGGCTCGCTCCCAGCCGCAACTGCAGGCCGTCGCTGCCGCCATCGAGGCTACAGGACATCGCGCAGCCATCGCGCCAACGGATGTCGCCGATGAGGCGAGCGTGGCGCGCATGGTCCAGACCTCGCTGGCCACCTTCGGCCGCATCGACATCTTAGTGAACAACGCGGGCACCAACTATCACGGACCGCTCTTGGACTCTAGCGTGGCCGACTTCGACCGCGTGATGGGGATCAATCTGCGGGGTCCGTACCTGTGCATCCGAGAGGTGCTCCCCCACATGGTCGCGCGTCGTTCCGGGCTGATTATCAACGTCCTCTCCCGAGCGGTGAATCGCGTCTACGAAGGTGGCGGGTTGTATCTGGCTTCTAAGGCCGGGCTTTTGGGACTCACCAAGGTCCTGGCTCGGGAGGCTCAGGCCCATAACGTGCGCGTGGTCGCCCTCTTCCCCGGCCAGGTGGACACCGCCTTCGGTCGGAAACCCGAGGGCCATCCGGACCACGCCCCATACCTCAAAACCGATGAGGTGGCGGCCCTGGTCGTGGCCCTGGCCAGTCTCCCGCCCGGTGCCGTCGTTTCCCAGGCGGCTATCGAGAGCATTAGACAGCCCCTGCGCTGGTGAAAGGAGTGGGCATGTCGGGAAAAACGATGATCCGCACAGTGCTCCGCGGGCCCAAAGATATCTACCTGGAAAGGTCGGAGATTCCCTCCATCGGCCCGGATGAGGTGCTGGTGCGCCTTCGGGCCGGGGCCCTTTGTACCTGGGAGCAGCGCACCTACCAGGGAATCGCCAAGAACTATCCCCTGCTGGGCGGCCACGAGTCGGCCGGCACGGTGGAGGCGGTGGGGTCCCAGGTGCTGACCAAGGTCAAGGTAGGGGATAAAGTGGCGGTGGCTTTCCTGACCCGCTGCATGCAGTGCGAAAGCTGCCGCCGGGGGTACACCAACATCTGTGACAATCTGCGGGCCGGCGATGAGCCAGGGAAACCCTTCGGCCCCGGGGGTCTTAGCCAGTACGCGGTGGTCAAGGGCTACCAGGTCTATAAGCTGGCCGATCACCTTTCTTTTGCGGAGGGTAGTCTTGCCGAGCCCTTGGCCTGTGTGGTGCACAGCGTGCGGCGGGCCAACATCCAACCCGGCGAGACCGTAGTCATCGTGGGCGCGGGGATCATGGGCCTGTTCCATCTACTTCTGGCCAAAGAGCGGGGAGCCCGGGTGGTGGTCAGCGAGCTGATTGAGCTTCGCCGTGAGATGGCTCAGCGGCTGGGGGCCGATGCGGTGATCGACCCCCATAAGGAGAACTACGTCCAGCAGGTGCGTGAACTGACCGATGGCTGGGGGGCAGATGTAACCTTCTGTGCCATCGGTGTTTCCCAGATCATCGAGGAGGCTGTGCAGGCCGCGGCCAAGCGCGGGCGAGTGATGGTCTACGCGGCTGTGTACCCCCATGGGTCGACCATCACTCTCGATCCCAACCTTTTCCATCACCGGGAGATCGTCCTCACCGGTTCCATGAGCCAAGACCAGGACGATTTTCAACAAGCGGTGAACTTGCTCAACACGGGGGCCCTGGATGTCAAACCCTTCATCAGCAAGGTCTTCCCCCTGGGCCAGATCGAGGCGGCCTTCCAGGCATCCCTCTCCCTGGATACCTATCGGGTGATCGTGGATCCATGGGATGGGGCATAACCCGGAGCGAAAGCCAAGGGTCCGCTCGGATGCCCATCACCGTCAGATCTGGAGAAGCCTGGGCTCTGTCAGGATCTCTGGGTTATGCGCTGAACAACCTCCTCAGCCGAGTGGCCAGCATTCAGGCGGATCCCCTGGTCGCCGTAGTCTATCGTTCGCTACCCACGTTCTTTTTCTCGTCGGCCATGGTCCTGCGCCGACTCCGTACCGGCTCAACCTGGGTCCCCTGGAGCCTCCCCTTGCTTTTGGCCGCCCTGGGCCACGGGACCCTGACCTATCTCATAGGCAATTCCTTCTTCTTTGCCTCCCTCCGGCTCGGAGGGGTGGCCGTGGCCGTGCCCATCACCTCCACCAACGTGCTGTGGACCGCGCTCCTTGCCGCGTTTTTCCTGGGCGAACCCCTCAACCGCAGGCTCCTGTTGGGGATCACGGTGGCAGTGGCTGGGGTCATCCTCATCGCCCTGGGCCGGCCCCCTTCCGTGATGGTCAGTCGCCTGAGTGATTGGTGGTGGTCCATTCCCTTCGCCTTGATCACCACCTTCAGCTGGGCGGGCAGCGGAGTCGTCGCTCGCTATGCCCTCCATCGGGGCGCGGATCGCTTCAGCCTTCTGACCGTCAGCACCGCCTGGGGAATTCCGGCGCTGATCCTGGTACTGGTTCTCAGCGGCCAAGCCCAACTTTTGTGGTCCACCGCGCTGGTCACCGTGGTCAACCTCCTCGTCGCCGGCGTGCTGACCGCTGGGGCCCTCATCTCTTTCACCCATGCCTTCGCCACCCGCACCTCCATGGCCAGCATCTCCACCATCGGCTCCCTCAACCCAGTGCTGAGCGTGATCCTCGCTGCGCTTCTCCTGGGCGAGGTGATTACCGCCCCTATCGCCCTGGGCGTCGCCGTGGTGATATCTGGCGTGCTCTTGGTGGAGCTGAGCCAACCCAAAAAAGCGCCGATGGAAGCATAGAACTCATCCGCTCGGTTCGGCGTATCGATCGTTGAGATAATCCCTCGGAGGAATAAGAGATGCGCTTGGAGAACAAGGTTGCCTTGGTCACGGGAGCGGCGCGCGGCATCGGCAAAGCCATCGTCCTGGCCTTCGCTCAGGAGGGAGCCGACCTCGCCTTGGCGGATATCGAGGAGGCTACGCTCGACCAGACTAAGCAGGAGATCGCCTCTTTAGGCCGCAGGGTTTTCGCGCAGCGTTGCGACGTGAGCGATCCCTCGCAGGTGGAGCGCCTCGTAACCGACGCCGAGCGGACGCTGGGTCCCATCGATATCCTGGTGAACAATGCGGGGATCGGCGGTGGCGGAGGCGTGTGGGAAACCGATCACCAGACCTGGCAGCGCATCCTGGGCGTTAACCTGATGGGTGCCTATTACTTCTCTCACCGCGTGCTGCCGAGGATGATCGAACGGAAGCGCGGGCGTATCATCAACATCGCCTCTATCGGCGGCAAAATTCCCTTCCATCACTCCGCCGCCTATGTGACCTCCAAGCACGGCCTGATTGGAATGACCCGCTCCATCGCCCTGGATACCGCCACCCTGGGCATCACCTGCAACGCGATCTGCCCCTCCTGGACGCTCACCGAGATGGCGCTCTCTTATGCGCGCTCCCTGATGGCTTCCCAGAACATCACTCTGGAGGAGGCCCTGGCGCACATGCCCACCAATCCCCAAAACCGGATTATGGACGCCGCCGAGGTGGCTCAACTGGCGGTGATGTTGGCCTCGGACGCGGCGGCGGGGATCACCGGCCAGGCCATCAACGTGGACGGCGGGGCGGTCATGTATTAAAATTGAGATGATGGAGGCCGTTGTCACCGTCCGCCACCCGGTGGGACTGCACGCCCGCCCGGCGGCCCTTTTTGTCAAGACCGCGGGCCGATTCAGCTCCCAGATCCAGGTGCGGAACCTCACCCGGGGCTTAGGGCCAGTGGACGCCAAGAGCATTCTCAGCGTGCTCACCCTGGGTGTGGAGCAGTCCCACCAGATCCACCTCCAGGTGGAGGGAAAGGATGAGCAAGAAGCTCTCCACACCTTGGTGGACTTGGTGGAGCAGGATTTCCTAGCCGAAGAATGAAGACCTTGCGCGGTATCCCCGCCTCGCCGGGGATCGCCCTGGGCCCCGCGCTGATCTACCAGCCCCCTACCCTCCAAGTAGAACGCCGGCACATTCAGGACCCGGGCGCCGAAGGGGAGCGCTTCACCCAGGCTGTGGTGCGGGCCAAGGCAGCCATCGCGGACCTGCAGGCCCAGGCCACCGCCCGCTTGGGACCCGGGGAGGCGGCTATCTTCGAGGCCCACCGTCTCTTCCTGGAGGACCCGGTACTCCTGGATAAGGTGAGGCAGCGTATCGCGGAACGGGTCAATGCCGAGGCTGCGCTGCTCGACGCTCTAGAAGGGTATGCGCAGGCCCTGGCTTCCCTTCCCGACGAAACTTTCCGCCAGCGGGCGGCGGATGTGCGCGCGGTGGGGGAAAGGGTGTTGCGCGAACTCATGCCGGCGAACTGGGGACCTGCCCAGCTTGGCCTGAACAGTCCGCGTATCGTGGTCGCCCGCGATCTGACCCCCGCGGACACCATCCAGATGGACCCTTCCCAGATCCTTGGCTTGGTCACGGCGCTGGGAGGCCCGACCTCTCACGCCGCCATTCTGGCGCGTGGCCTGGGGATCCCGGCGGTCATGGGCCTGGGCGAGGAGGCGCTGGCGGAGATCTCCTCCAGCGGCGAGCTGGTTCTCGATGGCACTGAGGGAGTGGTCTTAATCGATGCGGATGCGGCCACCCGGGAACCCTATCTTCGGCAACGCGAGCGCTTTATCGCTGATCGAGAGCAACATCGCGCCGAGGCGCTGCTCCCCGCCCAGACACGCGATGGCCGGCGCATCGAGATCGGAGCCAATGTGGGCGATGTGGAGTCGGCAGTGGAGGCCCTGAGTTGGGGCGCGGACGGGATCGGCCTCCTGCGCAGCGAGTTTCTCTATCTTCGCTCCGAGCTCCCGCCCAGCGAGGCGGAACAGGTCCAGGCCTATCGTGAAATCACCAAGGCCTGGGGGGAGCGGCCGATGGTCATCCGCACCTTGGACATCGGCGCGGACAAACCCTTGCCCTGGTTGCGCCTAGGACAGGAGGCCAATCCCTTCCTGGGTACGCGTGGATTGCGTCTAAGCTTGCAGTACCCCCATCTTTTGAAGACCCAACTGCGGGCCATCCTGCGCATAGGGGCCGGGTACAATGTCAAAATCATGTTCCCCATGGTGGCAACCATCGAGGAAATGCGGGAGGCAAAAAGGATCCTGGCTGAGGCCCGCCAGGAGCTGCAACGCGAAGACCTCCCCATCGTCGAGGACCTGGAGGTGGGGATCATGGTGGAGGTCCCCTCGGCGGCACTGATGGCCGCCGAGCTCGCCGCCGAGGCCGATTTCTTCAGCCTGGGGACCAACGATCTGGTCCAGTACCTGTTCGCCTGCGACCGCACCAACCCACGCGTCATCGACCTTTACCAGCCGCTCCACCCCGCCGTCCTGCGCCTCATCCGCACCACCGTCGAAGGGGCTCGCGCCCATGGTCGCTGGGTGGGGCTGTGCGGGGAGCTGGCCGGGGTCCCGGAGGCAATCCCTATCCTAGTGGGCCTAGGATTAGACGAACTCAGCATGAACCCGCCCTCTATCCCTCAGGCCAAGGCGATCGTGCGTTCCCTCTCCTATGTCGAGGCGCAAAGCCTAGCCGAGCGCGCCCTGCAACTTTCCTCCGAGCTGGAGGTCCGCGGGTTGATCGCGAGCCTCTTCCCCGATTTGGCTCAGCTCCACTAGGCATTTTCCCCCCATATATTGTCGAATAGGTGTTTATGGGGGGGTTGCCGACAGTAGGCTTGCTGCTTCGCCCTGTTCCCCTAAAATAGAGCCATGCCCAGCGTGGAGATCATCGCCATCGGTAGCGAGCTGCTGTTGGGTCTGGTGCAGGACACCAACAGCCACTGGTTATCCAAGCAGATCGCCGGGCTGGGGGGCGAGCTGCGCCGGGTGGCCATCGTGGGGGATGTGCCAGAAGCCATCGGGGCCGAGCTCAGAGGGGCCCTCCAGCGTCGACCCGATCTGCTCATCACCTCGGGCGGCTTGGGGCCCACCGCTGATGACCTGACCCTCTCCGCGGTGGCACAAGCGCTGGAGCTGCCTCTCGAATTGGACCCGCGCGCTCTGGAGGTGGTCCGATCGCGCTACGCGGCGCTGCATCGACAGGGCTATTTGGCTGACCCCCACCTGAGCGAAGCGCGGCGAAAGATGGCCTATTTCCCGCGCGGCGGCGAGCCGATTCACAACCCGGTGGGCACCGCTCCTGCTTGCCTATTGCGGGTGGAAAGCTCCACCTTGATCTGCCTTCCAGGTGTTCCTGGAGAGCTCAAAGGGATTTGGACCGAATCCCTACAGCCGATCCTGCGCGAGATTTTTGGCGCCGGTGCCTACCTCGAGGTGACCCTCCGGGTGGATTGTCCCGACGAATCGCTCCTCGCCCCCCTATTGACCCCCCTGGTCGAGCGCCATCCCGACGTCTACATCAAGTCGCGAGCGAAAGTCTTCGCCGAGCGGATGCAACTGCAGATCACCCTCTCGGCGCGCGGGGGCGAGCGCTCCCAGGTCCAGTCGCGGATCGAGAGCGCGCTGGGGGAGGTGCGCCGAGCCCTGGAGGCAGCCCGTCTCCGCGCTGAGCTCGAGGAAGGCTAATCGCCAGCCGCGCACCAGGCCCTTGCCGCCTCCGCGCAGCAGTGCTAAACTTGCCGCCCTATTAACCCATCGGCTCCACATACCTAACCTTGGGGGGGGCGACTTGTTTTTCATCGTTGTGGTGCATCTTTTGAGCGCGCTTCTCTTAGCC